>CAZPUI010000134.1:0-10590 GCA_964589695.1 uncultured Solibacteraceae bacterium
TCTCCTCTTCGGGGCCTGTGCGGTCATGCTCTACCGGCTCCTGAACGAGGAGCGGCGACACCGAAGGGACCTGGAGAGTTTCACGGCCACCGTGACCCACGAGATGAAGACGCCGCTTACGGGTCTCCGCTCCCTGCTTCAGACCTTCCAGGCGGGGCGCCTGCCGGAGGACCAACGGGCACACCTCCTGGCCCTGGGCCTTCAGGAGACGGAACGCCTGGAGCACATGATCGACAATGTGCTGTTCGCGGGCAGGCTTCGGGGGGGGCACCTGCACCTGTCCCGGGAGGCCGTGGACCTGGGGCTCTTCCTGGCGCGGTTCCTGGAGCACCGGCAGCGCTACCTCGGGGACAAGCCCGAGGCGCTGACCATCCGCGTGGACGCGGGCCATGAGCTGGACCAGATCTGGGGCGACCCCCACGCCCTCCAGACGATCCTGGAGAACCTCGTGGACAATGCGTTCAAGTACGGCGGCAAGGCCCAGACCGTGCGGATCGTGGTCGGTGGCTCCGGCCCCATGGTCACCCTGATGGTGGAAGACCGGGGGCTGGGATTCCCTCCGGACCAGGCCGAGCGCATCTTCGTGCCCTACCATCGTGGCCGGGCGGAGGACGGGGCGGTCATCCGGGGCACGGGCCTGGGGCTCAGCATCGCCCGTTCCTTGGCCCGACGCATGGGGGGCAACCTGGTGGGGGCCAGCGAGGGCCCCGGTCAGGGCAGCCGGTTTACCCTTTCCTTGATGAAGGTGGAGCCATGACGGGAAGCATCCTGCTGGTGGAAGACGAAACCCTGGTGGGCACGCTGGTGCACATGAACCTGGAGGCCTGCGGGTACAGCGTCTGCTGGCTCAAGCATGGGGAAGAGGCCCACGCCCTGCTCAGGGCCCGCAAGTTCGACATGATCATCCTGGATATCACGCTTCCAGGCATGGATGGTCTGGCCATCCTCCAGGCCCTGCGCCGCGACCGGATCACCACGCCGGTCATGATGCTCACCGCCCGGGGGGACGTGGCCACCAAGGTGGGAGCCTTGGGCAGTGGGGCGGACGACTACCTGCCCAAGCCCTTCGATATGCCCGAACTGCTGGCCCGGGTGCAGGCCGTGCTTCGCCGCTCCCAGGGCGACCGGGAGATCCCCGCGGCCCAACTCATCCGCTTTGGGGCCTACGAGATCAACCTGGCCACCCGGGAGGCCCTGACCAATGAAGGGCCCCTGGTGCTGTCGGCCAAGGAGGCGGCCTTGGTGCGCATGCTCGTCCGGGCCCAGGGACAGGTGCTCAGTCGGGATGACATCCTGGACGAGGTCTGGGGCATGGACGCCACCCCCACCGTTCGGACCGTGGACAACTTCCTGCTTCGTCTCCGCAAGCTCTTCGAACCCGATCCGGATAGGCCCGTGCATTTCGTAACCGTCCGCGGGGTGGGGTACCGTTTCGTTCCAGAACCATGACATTCCCGTGACCCAGGCCGGGGCCGACCCAGGAACCCTGATGTTTTCATCTGGATTCAGCCCATGACCCCACGACGCCCCCTCCCCACCCTGCTCTCGGCCCTTGCCCTGGTGACCTGCGCCGGCCTGGACGCCCAGGAAGCAACCTCCCCGCAGAAGAAGAAGTCCCGGAAAGAGGACATTCCTTCCGCCACCGTGGTGGTATCCGCCACCCGAACGGAACGGACG
Organism: uncultured Solibacteraceae bacterium; assembly: GCA_964589695.1. Classification (GTDB taxonomy): domain Bacteria; phylum Acidobacteriota; class Holophagae; order Holophagales; family Holophagaceae; genus CAZPUI01. The sequence goes on from CAZPUI010000134.1 coordinate 1,678, forward strand.
GAGAAGGAGACCGCCGGAACGGTTTCCGTGATCCAGGAGAAGGAGCTGGAACTGCGCATGGTCCAGCGTCCCACGGACCTGGTGCGCTTCGAGCCCGGGGTCGAGGTGGGCAATCGACCGGACCGCCAAGGCTCCACCAGCTTCAGCATCCGCGGCATCGGTGGGAATCGCGTGCTCATCCTGGTGGACGGGGTGAATCTGCCGGATGGGCCCGAAGCGGGGCGCAGCTACAACCGGGACCTGGTGGACCTGGATTCCGTGAAGCGGCTGGAAGTCCTTCGTGGCCCCAGTTCGGCGATGTACGGGAGCGATGCCCTCGGGGGCGTGGTGACCTATGTAACCAAGGACGCCCGGGACTACCTGGAAGGCAAATCCGGGCTCTTCTCCAGCCTGCGGGGATCCTACACCAGTGTGAACGGGGGCACCGGGGAGACCTTTACCGTGGCCGGGGCCAAGGGCAAGTGGGATGGCCTCCTCCTGGGCACCCACCGCAATGGGCACGAAGCGCAGACGGCCCTGGGCACCCCCAACCCCCAGAGCTTCAGGAGCAACAATGTGATGGGCAAGGTGGGGTTCCGGCCTTCGGCCCACCACCGGATCGAGCTGGGTGCCCAGCAGCTGGAACGCCACACGGAGACCCGACTGCTGAGCAACGAGGGCACCCAGGTGCTGGGCCCCCCGCCCACCCCCGTGCTCCGCATCCTCCAAAGCAACGGCCGGGACCTGACCCGCCGGAACCAGTTCAGCCTTCAGCATGTGTTCGAGAACGACGAGGCCTACTTCCAGCGGGCCGAGTGGCACCTGTTCCACCAGGAATCCAACAGCCTGGAACGGACCGATGAGCGCCGGGATCCCGGCTCAGGTCCCCGGATCCGCATGACGGACTACCGCTTCCGCCAGGAGATCCTGGGACTGCGCTCCCAGGCGGAACGGCGCTTCAGCGTCGGGCAATGGGCCCACCGCCTGCTCTTCGGTCTGGATGGCGCCCGCACCGAGACTTCCCGTCCATATGACCGCAGCGAGCTGAACCTGACCACGGGCGTCCTCACCAAGACCGTGGCGGGCATGTCCTATCCCAGCAAGGTCTGCCCGGACAGCACCACCGAGACCCTGGGGCTCTTCGCCCAGGGGGAGGTGGTGAATCCCGCCGGCAACTTCACCACCATCCTGGGGGCGCGGTTCGACACCTATGCCATGGACCCCCACCCCGACGCCGATTTCGCCCGTTCGAACACCCTTGGCCTCGTGGTGAAGAAGGTCTCCAACACATCCCTGAGTCCCAAGCTGGGGGTGCTGGCCAAATTCAACCGGACCTGGTCGGCCTTCGCGCAGTATTCACGGGGTTTCCGCAATCCCCCCTACGACAATGCCAACATCGCCTTTGGCATCCAGGCCGGGCCCGACCGCTACATGGTGATTCCCAACACGGACCTCCGCCCCGAGCGGAACTATGGCCTGGAAGGCGGCCTCCGGGGCGAGGGGGCGTCCTGGGATTCCAGCTTTGCCGTGTTCTACAGCCGTTACCGGGATTTCATCACGGACACCAACCTGGGCCGGGACCCCAAAACGGGCATGGTCTACCTTCAGTACGTGAACCTCCAGCAGGTGCGCATTCGGGGACTGGAAGCCAAGATGGGTTGCGTCTTCTGGGACAACTACCGCTTCCAGGCCAGTGCCGCCTACACCGAAGGCGATGACCTGTTCCTGCATCAGCCCCTGGATTCCGTGGCCCCCCTGAAGGCCGTGCTGGGCCTGGGCTACCGGGGCGAAGGCGGTCGCTGGGGCCTGGACTTCTTCTGGACCGGCGTGGCCCGCAAGTCCCGGGTCCCGCCCCCCTCCCAGTCCTCCGCCACGGGCTTCGGGTCCTCCACCATGTTCCGCTCCCCTGGCTATGGCACCGCGGACCTGCTGGCCCACTGGAATCCCGTCTCCTACCTGCGTATCCAGGCCGGCGTGTTCAACCTCACGGATCAGACCCACTGGCGCTGGGAGGATGTGCGCGGGTACGGGGCCACGGATCCCGTCCTGCCCCGGTACAGCCAGCCGGGCCGCAACTTCAGCCTGGGCTGCACCTTCAGCTGGAAGTAGGCTTCCTGGGGTGGAGATCCCCCATGACCCCACCCACCGGCCCCACCCGAATCTCGACCCCCAAGGGCGAGGTGACCTGTCAATGGCTCCCCGGTAGGGGTGGGGATAGGGCCCTGGTCTTCCTCCACGAGGGCCTGGGAAGCATTGCCCAGTGGAAGGACCTCCCGGCCCGCATGGCCAACGCCACGGGACTGCCCGCCCTGGTGTACGACCGCCTGGGCCATGGGGCCTCCGACCCGTGGCCCGAACGGCCCACCCTGGCGCGCTTCGACTGGGAGGTCCAGGAGGCCCTACCCCGCCTGCTCCGGGCCCATGGCATCCTCCGCCCCATCCTGCTGGGCCATAGTGATGGGGGCACCCTGGCCCTCCAGTTTGCAGCCACCTTTCCGGAAATGCCCCTGGGCGTCCTGAGCCTGGCGGCCCATGTCCTTTCGGAGGAACCCTGCCTGGAGGGCATTCGCAGGGCCCTGCAAACCTTCCCGCGGGAGGGTGTCCTTCCACGCCTGGGGCGCTACCACGCCGATCCCCAGGCCGTGGTGGACCTCTGGTCGAAGTCCTGGCTGGATCCCGAGGCTCGGGACTGGGACATGCGGCCCCAGTTGCCCCGGATCCAGGCCCCCACCCTGGTGATCCAGGGGGCGGAGGACCCCTATGGAACCGTGACCCAGGTGGAGTCCCTGCAAAGGGGCCTGGGAGGCCCCCGGGCCTCACTTTGGATCGGAGGTTGCGGGCACGTGCCCCAGGTTCAGGCCGCCTCCCTCGTGGTGCCCGCCATGGTGCAATTCATTCGGTCCCTCTGACTGCTGCAGGAGGATGTAGCCCCGCCCCCCCTCGTTCCACACCCGGGCGAGACCGAAGGTCGGAAGCCGGACTTCCTTTCCCGGAGGACCGCCCTGGCCCCGCAGGGGGGACTCGAAGACATAGACACCCTTGCCCGCTTCCAGCAGGTAGAACGCCACCGGGCGTGCATTCAACCTACAGGCCCTTCCACCCAGGATCCGGCAACTGGAGACACAGGAAGGAAGGGGCGCCTCGAATCCCACGGAGTGGCTGGACCAGTGGGCACAGCAGGCCTGGCCCTCCCCGGGGGGCGCCCCCTGGAAGTCCAGCCGGCTCACCGAGCTGTAGTTCTGGAGTGCCTGTCGGGCCAACTGGTCGGGGGTCTCCGCCGCGAAACGATGCCAGAGACCCACCCCCGTGGACACCGCCAGAAGCAGGGCGGCTGCAGACAGGAGCCAACCCCGCCAGCGCGGGTGATCCTGGCGGCGAGCCTCGCGTTGCAATTTTTGCCGCAGGGCGGCCGGCGCGGCCTCCGGTCGAAGCAGGTCCGTCAATCCTTCGTCCAGGCGCGTGGAAGGCTCGATCATCGCACCCCTCCTGCGGAGGCATGGGCCTCCAGATGGGACCTCAGGGCGATCTTGGCCCGGTGGAGCCGGCTCATCACCGTGCCCAAGGGAAGGCCCAGGAGCTGAGCAATGGCCTCATAGCTCAATTCCTGCTGGAACCGCAGCAGCAGGATGTCCTTGAAGGCATCCGCCAGACAATCAAAAGCCGCCGGGAGCGCCACCAGGCGGTCCGTGGGAACCTCGGCCTCGGGGGTGGGATCCACAAGGTCCTCGAAGTCCTCCCGATCCCATGCCACTTCCCGCCCCCGGCGCCGAAATTCCGAAACCATTTCATTACGGAGGATGGCCACCAGCCAAGCGCGGGCCGCTCCGGGGTCCCGAAGCTGCCCGCGCCGCTCGAAGGCCTTGAGAAAGGTCCGGTGGGTAAGGTCCTCCGCCAGATCGTGGTCGTGAACCCAGGCCTTCGCCAACCCATAGAGGGCATCCAGGTGATGCTCCACAAGGTGTTCAGCACTGGGAACCAACCATGTCCCTCCTACTCCTTAGTCTTGCCGTGATCCTTGCACTTGTCGCAAGTCTTTCCGTCCTTGCACTCCTTGGCCTCCTTGGCCTCCTTGCAGCAGGCCTTGGCATCCTTGCCGTGCTTGTGCTCCTTGCAGGCCTTGGAATCTTTGCATTCCTTGGCGTCCTTGCAGGTGGCGCAGGCATGGGCCGGCTTCTTGGGGGTGTCCTTGGTGGGGGCCTGGGCCGCCAGGGTCAGGCACGAGATCAGCAGGGCCGCGACAAACTTCATGGATTCTCCTTGGGCCGGAATGGCCGACAGGAGAAGGACGCGACGCCGCGAGTTTTATTCCACACTCCGAGCGTTTTCTTGGGGGGCCGCGGGAAGGGTCACGGTGAAGGTGGTGCCCTGCCCCTCCACGCTGCGGAAGGTTAACTGTCCACCGTGCTGCCGCACGATGTCCTGAACGATCACCAGGCCCAGTCCAGTGCCTTCGGCCTCCATGGCCTTGGCGTTCTCGGCGCGGAAGAATTCCGAAAAGAGCCGCGCCTGGGCCGCCAAGGGAATGCCAATCCCCGTGTCGCTCACCTCGAAGCGCAGGGGCCCCTTGGGCACCCGCCAGAGCCGCAGGCCCACCCTGCCCCCGGAGGGGGTGTACTTGAGGGCATTGGACACCAGGTTCTCCAGGAGCAGTTCCAGGTTGACGGAATCCCCCAGCACCGGCGGAAGCCCCTCCTCCCGCTCCACCTGAAAGTCGATCTGGCGCTCCCGGGCACGGTCCTGGAAGGTGGTGGCCACCTGGTCCGCCAACTCCCCCACATCCACGGGCACCATGACCTGGGTGGGCCGCCCCGGAGCCTGCTGGGAAGCCAGGAGCATGAGCTCGTTCACCAACTGGTTCAGGGCGGTGGCCCTGGAGCGTACCCGCTCCAGGTACTCCGCCTGCTTGGGGGGCACCTCCCCCGCGAAGCCCAGCCGCACCAAGTCCATCATGCTCACCATGGCCGCCAGGGGGGCGCGCAGGTTGTGGGCCACCTGGAAGGTGAACCTTTCCCGGTAGCGCATGAGGGCCTCGACCGCATCGAAGGCCCGGGCATTCTCCAGGGCCACGGCCACCACTTCCCCCGCGATCTTGAGGAAGTCCAAGTCCTCGGCCCCGAAACGGTCCGCAGCCTTGGAATAGGCCCCCAGGATGCCGATCACCTGGGACTCACCCCGGAGGGGCACGAAGAGAACGGACTGGAGCTGGGCCGCCGCAAAGGCCTCCCCCAACTGGAACAGCTCCCCCTCGGTGATCCCGCCGGTGGTGAAGGGCTCCCCCTCCAGGATCCGCCGATTCAGCGGGCTCTTGTCCACATCCAGCTCCTGTCCCGGCGCAAAGCGGGCCGGAAGGCCGTACGAAGCCGCATAGCGCAGCCGCCGCCCATCTTCGCTGAGCAGCTTCACCGAGACGCCCTGGACCTCCAGAACGGCGGCGAGTTCCCGGCAGGCCAGTTCCAGCAGGGGCTCCAGGTGCCGGTTGCCCACGATGGTGTGCAGGATCGTGTGCAGGCTGCGCTGCTTGTTGTTCATGACCAGCACGGCTTCCGAGAGTTCCGCAAGCCTACCGATGCGCCGGCGCACCATCTCCATGAGGCTGGTGGTGGCGTAGGTGCTCGCCTGCATGGTGAAGGCGAAGAAGGCCCAGGCCACGAAGGCGGGAAGGGCCTGACCCGTGAGGGCGATGACCTGGGAACCCCGGTAGATCAGGGGATGGGCATCCACCCAGCCCAGGCCCTCCGCCACCATGAGGAGGCCCATGCCCAGGGAGGCGAAGGCGGCAAAGGCGTGGGCCGTGCCGTGCTTGAGCAGGATGGAAGCGAAGATGATGTGGAAGATGAAGAAGAACAGGAAGGGGCTGGAGCCGCCCCCGCTGTAGTGCACGAAGAGGAAAATGGCCAGGAAATCCAGGGCCACCTGCCATTTGGTGAACGTGCGCAGGTTGGTTTCGGTCTGATGGTCCGGCTCCACCACGAAGCGGGCATGCCATCGCTGGAAGAGCAGGTTGTAGCCCAGGATCAGCAGGGAGATGAGCAGCACCGGCCAGAGGGGCAGTTCCACCCCCATGCCCCGGGCCACCAGGAGCCCCAGCCAAATGAGGGGTGGGACATACCACCGCACGCGCACAAACCACTGGGACCGGTCCTTCAGCTCATGGAGCAGAAGCCGCTGGCGGGCCTGGGCGGCGACATCCCCGGTCCCCCCTTCCCCGGGGTCCTGGAAGCTCCAGGGAAGGAGCAGGGCCTTAAGCTCTTGCTGGGGCTCCAAGGGTGGGGAAGCGGAGGACATGGGTCGCCTGGGGTGGAGGGAGTCCCGCCATTGCACCCTCGGAACCGCGCGGGGTCAAGCGACTTCCCGCATGCAGCCCCCTCGGGAGGCGCGCGGCGCGCCCACGGAACCAAACCTGCCCATGGGAGGGCCCACGGGACGCGTTCCAGGTTCGGCACCGGGGCCCGACACATTCCTTAATCAGGGTTATTGCCCCATGATGTTGGCCATGACACCTTCCACCCGCCCCATCCGCATCGTCACCGCCGCGTCCCTCTTCGATGGACACGACGCCGCCATCAACCTCGTCCGTCGGCTCCTGGTGGGCCACGGCGCCCAGGTCATCCACCTGGGCCACAACCGCAGCGTTGCAGAGGTCGTCAAGGCCGTCCTGGAAGAGGATGCCGACGCGGTGTGCGTCTCCTCGTACCAGGGGGGACACATGGAATTCTTCACCTACCTCGTCCAGAGCCTGCAGGCCCAGGGCGCCGGCCATGTGAAGGTCTTCGGGGGGGGCGGGGGCGTCATCCTTCCCCAGGAGGTGGCCGCCCTCCACCAGGCCGGGGTGGCGCGGATCTACACCCCCGAGGATGGGCTGCGCCTGGGCATCGACGGCATGATCGACGACCTGCTGGACCGGGTCCGGGCGGGCTGGACCCTGCCTGCCCCCGCCGAAGGCCTGGACTGGTCCCGGACCTTGGAGCTCTCCCGCCACCTCACGCGGGTGCTGGCGGGGGATCCCCCTCCGGCCACCCACCGGAATGCACCGGCCCTGGGCCTCACGGGCACGGGGGGCGCGGGGAAGAGCAGCCTCACCGACGAGCCCATCCGCCGCTTCCTGAACGATGCGCCCGACCTTCGCATCCCGGTCCTTGCCATCCATCCCACCCGCCAGGCCTCCGGGGGTGCGCGGCCGGGGGACCGCTTGCTCATGAATGCCACCGGCAGTGACCGGGTCTTCTTCCGCAGCCTCGCCGCGGGGGCGGGGCCCGACACCGTGGCCGCCGTGCGCCGGGGCATCGGCCTGCTGCGGGCCGCCGGGGCCGACCTGATCCTGGTGGAGACCTCGGGCATCGGCCAGGGGGACACGGACATCACGGAGATGGCAGACCTGTGCATGTACGTCATGACCCGGGAATACGGGGCGGCCACCCAGCTGGAAAAGATCAACATGCTGGACTACGCCCACCTGGTGGTCCTGAACAAGTTCGAGGACCGCCGCTCGGAGGATGCCCTGGCCGCGGTGCGGCGCCAGGTGCGGCGCAACCGGAAGCTGGGCTTCGAGGTCCCGGACACCCAGCTGCCGGTCTATGGCACCGCCGCCAGCCAGTTTCACGATGCCGGGGTGGACAAGCTCTACCTGGACCTCCTCAAGGAGCTGAACCAGCGCTTCGGCCTGCACTTCACCAGCGCACGCCCGGATCCGGGGGAGGTGGCCTTCCACTGCGAACGGGCCAATCCCATCATCCCCTTCCCCCGCAGCCACTACCTCCAGGACATCGCCACCACCGTGCGGGCCTACAAGGCCGACACGCAGCAGCTCGCCCGGGAGGCGGACCGCCTGCAGGCGCTGGAAACCGCGGCCGCGGAGGTGGGCGAGGAAGCCCTCGGGGCCAAGGTTCTGGAGGCCCGCGCCACCCTGGGCGAGTCCGGCCTGAAGCTCATCGAGGACTGGAAGTGCCTGCAAGAGGCCTACGGAGGCAGCACCTTCCGCTACCAGGTTCGGGACAAGGTCCATGAGGTGCCCCTCACCACGGAGAGCCTGTCGGGCACCCCCATCCGCAAGGTCACCCTGCCGGAGACCGATCGCTGGGGCCAGGCCCTCCGCTTCCTCCGCCAGGAGAACGTGCCCGGCAGCTTCCCCTTCACGGGCGGGGTCTTCCCCTTCCGGCGCACGGATGAAGAACCCAAGCGCCAGTTCGCCGGCGAGGGCGATGCGGCCCGCACCAACCGGCGCTTCCATTTCCTGTGTGCCGGCGAGTCCAGCAAACGGCTTTCCACGGCCTTCGATTCCGTGACGCTCTACGGGGAGGATCCCCACGAGCGGCCGGATATCTTCGGAAAGGTGGGCGAGAGCGGCGTGAGCATCGCCACCCTGGACGACATGAAGACCCTTTACGGGGGCTTCGACCTCTGCGACCCCTCCACCAGCGTCTCCATGACCATCAACGGTCCGGCCCCCATCCTGCTGGCCATGTTCTTCAACACGGCCCTGGACCAGCGCATCGAGAAGTGGCGCGCGGAGCACGGTACCGAGCCCGACGAGGCCACCCAGGCCACGCTGCGGGCCGAGGCCCTGACTCAGGTCCGAGGCACCGTGCAGGCCGACATCCTCAAGGAGGACCAGGGCCAGAACACCTGCATCTTCTCCATCGAGTTCGCCCTGCGCATGATGGGTGACATGCAGGAGTTCCTGATCCGGAACCGCATGCGGAACTACTACGGGGTGAGCATCTCGGGCTACCACATCGCGGAGGCCGGGGCCAACCCCATCTCCCAGCTGGCCTTCACCCTGGCCAATGGTTTCACGCTGCTGGAGTACTACCTGAGCCGGGGCATGCAGGTGGATGCAATCGCCCAGAACCTCTCCTTCTTCTTCAGCTCGGGCCTGGATCCCGAATACAGCGTGATGGGTCGTGTGGCCCGGCGCATCTGGGCCATCGCCCTGCG
>CAZPUI010000135.1:0-10532 GCA_964589695.1 uncultured Solibacteraceae bacterium
GGGCATCGGCCAGGGGGTTGGGCGGGACGCTGGCAGCCCGGCCCAGCTGGCCGAGGGGGGGGGCGGCTCCGGGGGCTACGATCTGGGCGTGTTCGATGCGGGGTTGGAGGTTGGGCTTGGTCGCCTCGATGGCCCTGGCCAGGAGGTCCAGGCCCACCCGGTTGGCACCGTCCCCGATGGCGTGGATGGCGGGCTGGTAGCCCTGCTTCATGGCCCGGGTGGCCAGCCCTTCCACCACCGCGGGGGGGCGTACCCAGAGGCCCAGGGTGCTGGGTTCATCGGCATAGGGGGTCAGCATGCGTGCGCCCCGACTGCCAAGGGCCCCGTCCAGGAAGAGCTTGGGACCCTGAACCCGGAAGAAGGAGGTGCTGCTTGAAAATGGCTTGGCGAATTCGACTTCCATGAGCTTGGGCTCGGGGCTGATGTAGAGGAAGACCCGAATGGGAAGGGTGCCGGCGGTTTGCATGGCCCGGTAGGCCTCCACCGCGTCCTTGCCGCCCCCCATGTCCGCCACGGCGGTGAAACCCTGGCGGCGAAGTTCCAAAAGCCCCTGTCGCAAGGTGCGGGTGTAGGCCGCCTGGGTGAGGCCCGGAATCCTGGATTCCACCAGGCTGGAAGCCGCGTCGATGAATACGCCCGTGGGATTCCCCTGGGCGTCGCGGATGATGCGACCCCCCGCAGGGTCAGGGGTCTGGGCCGTGATGCCCGCGGCCTTGAGGGCGGCCGAGTTGACCCAAAGGGCATGGCCATCCACCCGGTCCATGGCCGCCGGGCGGTCCCCGGTGAAGGCGTCCAGGTCCTTGGCGGTGGGAAAGGCCTTGGTGGGCCAAAGGTTCTGGTCCCAACCCCGGCCCTGGATCCAGCCCGTGGGGTTGTCCTTCATCCAGGTCTTGATGCGCTGGCCCACTTCCACCAGGCTGGCCGCCCAGGCCAGGTTCACCTGGGTCTTGAGGGTACCCACCCCGCCCACATGGGCATGACCCTCGATGAAGCCGGGCAGCAGGGTGCCACCCTTCAGCTCCACCCGGGTGGCCTTGGGATGGGCTTTGACCAAGTCGGCTTCCGGCCCCACCGCCAGGATTCGGTTCTTGCTCAGGACCACCGCCATGCCAGGCTTGGCGCTCGCTTCTTTGCCATGGTCGATCCAGACATGGGCACCCACCAGGATCGTATCGGTGGGAGGGGGAAGGGGAGGCAGGGCCAGGAGCATGGAAACCTCGTGATGTGAGGGGTGAGGAGGGCCTTCAGTATTGCGTAGCTCCCATTCGATGGCCACGACCGCGTGCATGTGGAGGGGCGCAGGGCACCGTCAAGTGGATTCATGAAGTCCCTAGCCCTTCGTCCACGCCTCCGCCTCCGACACCTCGCAGGTGAAGGCTGATCCGGGGACTGCCCGGCTGCCTTCCTCAGGGCCTTCCGCTAGGCTAGGGGCATGAGCCCATCGCGCCTTTCCATCGGTCTCCTCTTTGGAGGACAGAGTCCCGAGCACGAAGTCTCCATCGTGTCGGCCCGCAGCATCGCGTCGCACCTGGATCCCGACCGCTTCGAGGTCCGACCCATCGGCATCGCCCGCAACGGTGTGTGGACCGTCAGCGGCGATCCCTTCGCGGGACTCACGGCGGGGGAACGGCCTGCCAGTGGGGAGAGCCCCTTCCTTCCCTTTGGGCAGGGGTGCGAGGCGACGCCCCTTCCCGAGGTCTTCTTCAAGGCCATCCACGGGGCCGGGGGCGAGGATGGTCAGCTCCAGGGCTACCTGGAGGCCCTGGACCGGCCTTACACCGGGGCTGGGCTCCTCGCCATGGCCCTCACCATGGACAAGGCCATGACCAAGCGGGTCTGGGAGGCCGAGGGCCTGCCGGTGGTGCCCTGGGTGGGACTCACGGAAGAGGCCTGGCACAGGGATCGGGGGGCCTGCTTGCGCCAACTGGAGATCCTGGACTGGCCTCGCTTCGTGAAACCCGCCAACCTGGGCAGCTCCATTGGTATCTCCAAGGCTGTGGATCTCCGGGGTCTGGAAGCGGCCCTGGATCTGGCCTTCGGCTTCGACCGGCGCGTGCTGGTGGAGCAGGGGGTGGATGGCCGGGAACTGGAAACCGCGGGCTTCGGGGGGGATGACCCCATCATCAGCCCTGTGGGCGAAGTGCTGGTGGCCGGGGAGTTCTACGACTTCAACGACAAGTATGTGGATGGCAAGAGCCGGACCCAGATCCCTGCCGCCATTCCCCAGGAGATCGCCCAGCAGGTCCGCACCCTGGCCCACCGCGCCTGGCGGGCGGTGGATGCCCATGGCCTGGCCCGCATCGACTTCTTCCTCTGTCGGCGCACGGGCCTCCTCTACCTGAACGAAATCAACATGATCCCCGGTTTCACCAGCATCAGCATGTATCCCAAGCTCATGGAGGCGGCGGGTATTCCGTACTCCGACCTCCTGGGGCGGCTCGTGGACCTGGCCCTGGAGCGACACCGGCTGCGGAAGGGGAAGCAGCGGGACTTCTCTTCTGGCTCCAATTGGTATTCCTGAAATCGCTGCGCGATTTCAGGAAAGGTGGAAGGTGCACATTGGGTGGTGGGGTCTGAATTCCTGAAAGAATAAGCCTCGTGGGTTCTCAACCGCGTCCTGCTCCGTGCAGACCAGCGCCCCGGTGGGTAGGAGCGGGGTCTCCCCCGCCCCCTCATAGCACCGAAACAGGTAGGTCGCACCGGACCCAGGGGCGCTGGTGTTGGTCTGATCACCGTTCACACCGGTGGCGTTGCTGGGTTCGTCCGGCCCCCCCGCGGCTAGATCCCTGCCGGTAAGGGCGAGGCAATAGCCGAACTGCATCCCCATGGTAACATTTGAAGCCTAGGGCGTGGCCAGTTGGGACCAAGTGCCACTGCTGCGGGTGGCATCCACCGCCACAAGCTCGAACACCGCGCTGGCTACGCCAACTCGGACCCGGCCGCAAGCGGCCAAGTCCTCGAGCTCGATCATCACATGCAACGTGTGATGCAGATCTCGTCGCCTTTACGGTTTGCGCAACTGGGGCGACTACACGGGTCCTACTCAGGGATAGTCTGAACCTCGCCAGACTTGAACCACTTGCTCTTCTGGGCGTATGCCAGGGCCTGGGCCGCATCTTTTGCCCAAAGCACCAGTGCCAGGCTCTCCTTCGCGCGGCTACAGGTCACGTAGAGGAGCCGAAGCGTCCTGTCAATCGACGTCTCCTTGCCTTCCTCCGCGTTCTTGACGTCGGAGTCGCCAAGAGGGGCGCCGAACAGGCGGTCGTAGGCAAAGAGATTGCCAGCGGCATCCTCGTCGTCCATCACGACCATCACATGGTCGAACTCCGATCCCTTGACCACCTGGTGCGTCGCGAGATGAGACTTTCCGCTCAAGTAGTTCTTGAACCGACGGATCTGAATCCAAGGCGACTCGAAGAGCCCATGCCAGCCGCGAGCCAGTCTGTTCTCGAGGGCCTCCGGTTGCCTTGGCTTTGGCGCAGGCGGTGGCGGATTCGTATCGTTGAACGCAGCCACCAGTCGCTTGTCTGGCTCGAACAAACCAAGCTGTAGCACAGGTGTGAGGACTTCACGCACGGTCACTGCGGGCTTGACGCACGCCTTGACGAAGTCTTCTACAGCCCGCTGGTATGCCTTGAGCAACTGCATGCGAGCCTCACCGTCGGGTAGCTGCTGCAGCCGACCATAGCGATGCAGCACTTCCGTGATAGCGAAGTCTGATGGGGTACCGGCACCCTTAATGCAGTCGGCGAGGTCCATTGCTTCCCGCAAAAGCATCTGGACTGCCGTTCGGCCGGAGACATCGCCATTTGCATCCGGACGGACCGAGTCTGGGTCAAGGAGCGATAGCGCCTCAAAAGCCTTCAGGAAGTCGCCGCGGCGGGCCACCAGAGAGTGCTCCAGGGCGAGCACCTTGTGCCCCGGACTACCTGGCTCCCAATCGACTAAGCCAGTCGCGGCCTGCATCGCTGACTCGCAGAGCGCCTCTCGACGCAGCTTGTCCTCTGTCGAGGCTGATGCATTGCCGATAAATATCCGGACTAGTCCCGCTGACTTCTCCTCGCGCGGATGTTGATGCACGGCCTTCTTGGACTGGGTTCGCCCCTCCAAATCAGAGTCCCAAACTTCATTGATGAGCTCAACGATGCGGCGTTGACTTCTATGGTTCATCTCCAGCTTTGGAGTTGCCCAAGCCTTCGGAACTATGCTCGGAAGGTCCGCATGTCCATCTAAGTAGATACGCTGACGGTGGTCGCCGAGCAGCCCTAGCATCAGCCTTGACGAGTCTTCGGCAACGACCTCCAACAGCGCATTTAGGATGCCCTTCATCGTGTCTTGGGACTCGTCGATGAGGATCACGGGATGCTGGTCGCGAAGGATACGACGCAGCGTAGGCTTCTGCTTGAGCAACCAGGAAGCCAAGGCCAAGACCTGCGAGTGGTTCAGCGCTCCGTCGCCATAGCGTTTACTGTCCGGGCTGTAGGTAAATTGCGGTGTCGTGGCGAGCGCGGCTGCCTTGGCCTCTAGCTCCTCAATCTTCTCCTTGTCTTTGTCGGTCGCACCGTTTTTTCGCCCAGCTGCTGCGTCACGTGCCTTCTGAAGCGCGTCCGCGTTCATGGCCAGAAGTGCTTCACGAATGTCGTCATCGAAGCCCGCAATCAAGTCCCAGCAGAACGAGTGGATCGTGGCTACCTGCGTGAGATCGTTCGTACCAAGGCGGCCCGTGACCACGAGCGCAGCGTTCTTCGTGTAGGTGATCACGCGAATCGTCTGAGCACGAGCCCTTAGCTCTCGCGCGAATCTGACGGCTGGCTCATCTGTCGCAGGCGCAGGATTTCCCTGTGCATCCCCTGTGCCGATGCCCGTGAGTTTGCGGAGCACTGCCACCAAGGTGCGCGTCTTGCCTGACCCAGCACCAGCAAAGAGGAAGAAGCTCCGTGGCGGCGTGCTGGTGACATAGCCGACGATCTCGTCGACAACGCCAGCGTCACGTTCATTGGGATCATGCTTCACGGCAACCATCAGTCCGACCCCTTCTTCGAAGGTGCCAGCTCCTTGTCGAGCCAAGCCAGCGCGTCGGCAATGTAGGCGGGGCAGACCACCTTGTCGCCCAGACTGATGCGCTCGAACATGGTCGCGGCGAACTCAGCTTTGGCAAAACTCTTCCTTAGCATTGCATGAAGGTCCTTACCGAGTGCCGCGAGGTCCGGTTGCGCAACAACGGTCTCAACGGCAACGCGCAGCGGGCCCACCAGCTTCGGCGGCGGGGTCTCGCCATCAGCAGGCTGCTGGTTCTTCTGTTGTTCGACGCCCTTGAACCAGTCAATGTTGGTGAGGATCAGCGAGTCTTCAAAAGAGCTCGGCCATGGACCGCCCTTTTGCACGGGGACCTGCCACGCAAATCGCACCCGTCCTCCGCGCCCATTGCTCCAGACTTGGTCTGCTTCCTTTGGCTCAGCCAAGAGGTGCAGTTCCTTCTGCTTGGGATGCCAGCCAATGAGAGTGTCGTTCCCGCACTCAAGCGATTTGGGGTCGACGATTGCTGCAGCCTTCCGAATGATCTTGCCGTTAGCGTCCTTTGTCACCTCTACAGGGTCCACATCGGTAATGACCACCGTCGGGATACCAAGTCTCTCAACAAGCGGGCGCAGCCGATGTGCGTGACGCCCGCCAAGGTCGAGAAAGGAGATGTACCGCTTGTCGAGTTCGGGGAAGTCGCCCTCAATGAACAAAGGGACGAGCATCCTCTCCGCAGCTCCTTCGACGAATATCGCAGCGTCCGCAAACAAGAGGTCCGTGTGCTGAACTCGGAAGTACCGTTCCGCGAAGGTTCGCGTTTCCTTGTCGGTCCCGAATGCAGTGGCGAGGTCGATGACGTCTGAGCTCGGTATCCCGCCTGCGGCCGCAGCAATCCGCCGGACGTAGCGCAACCGGTCGAAGTTCTCGGCGTGAGCCAAATGACTCGCGTGGGTGCTGATGACCAGTTGGCTACCCAAATGGGCATGCTCGGGCGCCACCGGGCTGATGAGTTCTGCTGCGCGATGAGGGAAGATCCGCTGTACTTGAACATGCAAGTGGGCCTCTGGCTCCTCCACCAGCACGATATGCACGGCGGCTGGGCTGCCTTCGGCCGGCTTCAACCTGGAGTCGCGGAACGAGACCAACTGGTAGCTCAACGATTGCAGGTTCTGGTAGCCGAGCCCGATTGAATACTCTGGAAGGTAGACATCCGCCTGCTGGCTGTCGAGGCGGTATTGCACCGCTGTATTGTGGTCAAGCAAGTCGCCAGTCTGGATTCGAGTCCTGAAGTGAATCTCCTGGGGATCATGGAGCGTCGGATACCCGAGCTTCTTCACATCCTCAATGGAGGGCGTAAGCGCGGCTTTAATGCGAGCATCGAGGTCGAGTTGGGCAGTGGCGATAGCTGCGACGAGTTCCGGTTGATGGCCCTGACCTGTCGTCGCCACATTGAGGTGCTGCCGCGCATACTTAAGCAATTGGTTGGAAAACAGGCCGACACGGTGCGCGCCCGCTGTGGATCGAGTCTCTGCTTCCTCCGTTCCGAGGCCGCGTTGCGCGGGGACGAAATCTACTTGCACGAGCTTGGAGAGCTTGGTGCGGTCCACGGGCGCTGCCTGCGGCGTCAGGGCCTGCGGCGCACTTGCTTGCGGTTTCGCAAGTGGTCCATGGGTCGGGTCGAGCTTGTAGACCAGGACGCTTCCAAGATCGGCCGGATAGCGAAGCCAGAAGTCGATGAGGTCGACCGGCCAAGCGTGAGCCTCCTTCGGGAGTTCCTTCACGGATTGTCGGGCCTCTCGGTATCGCCAGGCCAACTTCTGGAGCGTCTCTACCGAAGAAGCGGGCTCAAGGCGCAGTCGAACGCCAACGGCGCCCCCACTCCAGTTCAAGGAAGTGATGAAGGGTGCAACCACGTTGTAGGACCCCAACTGCACATCGAACCATAGGTCCAGCGCGGGCATGCAAGCCAGGAGCGTAGACAGCTGCTCTTCCCACTTGGTGACATCGCCGGCGGCCGACGCGGGGTCTTCCGTCAGCTTTTCCCATTCCTCGCCAAGCGCTCGCAGCGCGGGCCACTGCTCAAGGCTGATATCAAAGGCGCCAAATGGCTGCCCCTTTGTGGCTAGAAAATTTCGAACAGCAATGAGAATTGATGTCTTGCCACTGTTGTTTGCGCCGACCAGAACCGTCGTCTTCTTGTCGATCTGAACCCGGGCTTGGGCCAGGCGACGGAAACGGCTGAGCTCAATGCACGAGAGGCTAACATTGGGAGCGATTGGGGGCTTTGGCGGCTGCGCGGTCATCAGAATACCCTCGAAGTGATCTGGTTAGTTGAGTCAACGCGCCGAGTCCAGGCCGTAATGCTGGTGACCCTTGTATGCTCTGCTGTAAGAGGGAAACCTCGCAAGGACAGAACACCCTCTGGTTGAGTAATGTTTCGAACACAGCCAAAGTTGGTGCACCCGACCGTCCCATCCAGGTTGAATCCGGACGCATGCCCTGCCCGCCCTTTGGAAGGCCGCGCGGCAGAGGTTCCAGTTCCTGTAATGCCATAGGGTCCTCCTGGACCCCAAGCAACTGACCCTCAATCGACCCGTTCACGCACGCTTGCTGTCAGGACACTCCCAACCCGAACCCATGAGGCGCTTCCTGGTGGAAGGCTTTCGGAGTATGGAACCTGCGTTCACTCGAATGGTCGAGAGAACAAAGGCTCAATTCACTGAATCAATGTGCTCCCGGCTTTTCCCTGGGCTGTGTGTGAGGTCCAGCTTTTCAGCGACTACCAGCATTTCTACGCGCCATCAGTCAGTACCTCTATTTAGTGCAGACCGTCGGTTCGGTGTCGGATTTCAGTGAATGGAAAATAATTTGATTGAGCGTCATCCCGGGCATCGAATCTCCGAATTGCTCCAGATTGCAGTTCAAGTGGATAGATTGCATGCATGGCGGCGCCAAATAGAAATTGGGCCACGCCCAGCAAGCATAATGTTCAATCAAAAGGCAATTTGCGCTTATGTAGCGGATTTCTTGAAATCGCTGCGCGATTTCAGGAAGGATGGAAGGTGCACATTGGGTGGTGGGTTCTGAATCTCTGAAATCGCTGCGCGATTTCAGGAAGGGTGTGTAGCAGGCTACTTTCCAGCCCCCATCACGATGCCTTTGCGTTTGGCTTGGGTGCGGAGGGTCTCCGCCACCTTGGTATCGAAGCTGTCGGCCTTCCCGGCGCCTTTCCTGGCCTCGGCGTCGAGGTAGGCCTGCCGCTGGCGGATCAGTTCGGTGATCCGTGTCTGGAGTTTGGCCCGTGTGTCCTCCTTTGTCTTCACGTAGGCCTTGCGTTGTGCCAGGGTCATGGGTTTCATCTCCGCGGGCAGATCCTTGGCCTCAATCTTTTCCAGGGTGACTTCTCCCTTCTTGAGGCTGTCCAGGAGTTCCCCTTCCCCCTGGACCACCCGGCCCGTGCTTGCATTGAAGGCCAGGCGGTCGGCCACGGGCGCCGGGGCCGACGCGGCCACGGACTCACTGAGGGCCTGCTTGGCCATGACCTTTTCGCGGCGTTCCTCGGCACCGAAGGCCACAATGGTGTGTCCCACTTCGGCATTGAGCTTGGCCAACTCCGCGTCCATGGGGGTGGCGATGAGGTGCATGCCGCCGGTCTGGGCGATGGCGGTGTAGGCGCCTTCGGCCCGGTGGGCGATGTCCTGCCATGCGCGTTGGGTGTCCGAGTCGCCTCCGCACTGGATGGTGTTGATGATGAGGTCCCGCTTCGCGGCCAATTCGCAGGTTTTGGGGTATTTCACATCGTCCTGGTAATCCATGTGGGGCGGGGCGTCCCCCACCAGGAAGATCAACTTCAGCACTGCGCGGTCCTGGCTCCACCGGGCGCGGGTGACCGCTTCGTGAAGGGCCTGGTTCACGGACTCGGGCCCATCGCCCCCACCACCGGCCTCGAGTTTGGTGAGCTGGGCGTACACCGCATCCACATCCTCGGTGAGGTCCGTGAACTGGGTGATGTAGGCATCGCCTCGGTCCCGGTAGCCCAGCAGGCCCAAGCGCAGTCGGGGCATGGGCCGGGCCTGGAGCATCTGGTTGGCAATGTACCAGATCTTCTGCTTGGCACCTTCGATGAGGCCGCTCATGGAGTTGGTGGTGTCCAGTACGAAGAGCACCTCGATGCGGGGGGCTGCACTCGGGGTGACGCGGGTGATGGGTGGCCGCTTGGCGGAAGAGGCCGAGCCCGTGGCCGCGAGCATCAGGGTGATGGCACAGGTTTGGATGAATCGCATGGCAGCCTCCTTGCCCTCCGGGCGTGCCGGGTTGGACAAGGGGGGGTGCTGAAAAGTTCCCCCTACGCTTCGCGGTCCCGCGGAAAGCTCAGTGGCCCCGGTCCTTCAGGAAGGCCTCCAGGCTGCGGTCCCACTTCCGTTCCCCTTCCTTGGTGAAAAGGCAGCCGGGGATCTCGCCCATGGCACGGTGGTAGTTCAGACACGCGCAGCACTGGCCTCGGCGGGAGCAGGCCGTGTAGGTGCAGGCGCACTTGTTGGGATCCCCTTTGCATTCCATGGTGCGCTCCAGATCAGGGGGCCCTGCGGCCAAGGGCGAGGAGTACTTCGAAGGACTGCCCCGATTTGACCACCGTGGTGGCGGGGTGCACGGTCACCTCCTGGAAGCCGGCCTCCCCCAGCAGGTTCGTCCAGGTCTCCGGGGCGAAGCCGTGGTGGAAGACATCGCCGTGGTCCTCGTGGAAGGCGCCGCCCTCCGGGGCCAGGTCCGCCAGGGCCACCCGGCCGCCGGGGCGAAGGCTGGCGTGGAAGCGCCGGAGGAGGGGCGGCAGGTCCTGCACATGGTGGAGGGTCATGCTGCTCACGATGAGGTGGTAGGGACCGCCGAGGTCCCCTGAAGGCTGGATGGCACGGGCCATGACGCTGCCTGGAAAACCCTCGGCCTTGGTGCGGAAGACCTCGAGCATGCCCGTGGAAGTATCGGCCCCCGTGAGGCGACCCACCTGGGGCGCCAGCTCGAAGGACAGCAGGCCGGTGCCGCAGCCGAAGTCCAGGACCTCCAGGTCCGGAGAGAGCGCCACATGACGCCGAATGGCCTCCGCCACCCCTTGGGCCAGTCGAACCCTGCGGGATTCGCCATCCCAGCTGGAGGCCACGGCATCGAAGCGGCTGGGTTCGGTCATGCCTGCCACTGGCTGAAGTCAGCCACCCGCAGGAAGGCCTGGCGCAGGCGATGCAACAGGCTCAGGCGGGCGGCCCGGAGGGTCGGGTCCTCGCACTTCACCATGACGGCGTTGAAGAAGGCCTCCAGGGGCTGGGCCAGTTCTGCCAGGGACGCCAGGAGGGCAGGGTGGTCCGATGAAGCCTCCAGGCCTGCCAGGGCCTGGGCCAGGGTCTTTTCTTCCTCCACCTGAAGGGCGGCCGGGGAGAAGTCGGCGTCCGGCGTCTCGTCCTTCAGAATGTTGCCGATGCGCTTGGCGCTCTGGGCGAGGCTGGCGAAGCGGGGGTCGTCGG
>CAZPUI010000136.1:0-10505 GCA_964589695.1 uncultured Solibacteraceae bacterium
GGTGAAGCGAGTGACCAGGATCTCTCCATCTTCCAGGTCGGCATCCTCCACGCGGAATCGGCGGGGAAGAGCTGGGATGTCCTGAAGTCCGCGGAGTACCTCGAGGCCCATGTTCCGCACCAGGGCGCGGTCCTGGACCTGGGGGCCCATGCCTCCGAACTGATCCTGATCCTCCACGAGATGGGCTTCCGGAACCTGGCGGGCATCGACCTCAATCCCGAACTCCACCGGATGCCCCACGGGGACACCATCCGATACCGGGTGGGCAATTTCCATGAGACGGGCTTCCCGGAGGCCTCCTTCGACGCCATCACCGCGATTTCCGTGATCGAGCACGGCTTCGATGGTCCCAGGCTGCTTGCAGAAGTGTCCCGCCTGCTGAAGCCCGGAGGGGTCTTCATCGCCTCCGTGGACTACTGGCAGGACAAGATCGACACCACGGGGGTCACGGCCTTCGGGCTCACCTGGGACATCTTCTCTGAAGCGGACCTGCGGGCCTTCTTCCGGCAGGCGGAGGCCTACGGTCTGCGGGCGGAAGGATCCATGGACTTCGCCACCGAGGAGCGGACCATCCACTGGAACGACCGGGGCTATTCCTTCGCCTGGTTCACCCTGAAGAAGGTGGATCCCAGGGCCCTGGCTCCGGTCTCCCGCGCGGCCACCCATGCGCCGGGTCCGAAGAAGCGCCTCGCCTTCCTCACCACCTTCAACCAGCCCTGCGGCATCGCCACCCATTCCGGGTACCTGATGGAAGGCCTGCGGAAGGCCCTGGCGGCGGCGCCAGAGGTGGCGCTGGAGCCCGACTTCCTGATCCTGGCGGAGGATCGGGAGGACGCCTTCGGCGGCGATACCCCCGCCACCCGTCGCTGCTGGCGTCGACGGGGGGAGGACTTCGCCCGGGTGAAGGAACTCCTGGTGGCGGCACGGATCGATATCCTCCACATCCAGGTGCAGATCGGGCTCTTCTGGCATACGGAGATCGTGGCCCTGGCCCGGTGGTGCCGGGAACGGGGGATCAAGGTCTTCGCCACCTTCCATTCCTCGGAAAATGGCGCCGATGTGTGTGCCGCCCTGGTCAACCAACTGGATCGGGGCTTCGTGCACCTGGAGCAGTCCGCCATGCGGTTCGTGGCCAACGGGGCGGATCCCGCCCGCATGCGGGTGGTGACCCACGGGGTGCTCCCCAGTCGGGCGGCCTCCAGCCTGGGTGCGGCCAAGGCCGCCCTGGGGCTCAAACCGGACTGCATCCTCATCAGCTCCTTCGGCTTCCTGGAACCCCACAAAGGCGTCCTGGAGATCCTGACGGCCCTGCCGGAGATCTTCAGGGAGCACCCCGGGGCCATCTTCGCCTTCGTGGGGGCGCCCAACAAGGACAACCCGAACGCGATGATGTACGCGGAAGCTTGCAAGGCCAAGGCCCTGCAACTGGGCATCGCCGAGCGGGTGATCTTCCCCTCGGGTTTCCTCCCCGAGGCCGAGGCCACCCGGCTGCTGCAGGCCTCGGATGTGGTGGTGATGAACTACCTCATCAACCGCAACGAAATTTCCGGAGCCACGGCCTTCGTGCTGTCCCACGAGCGCCCCGTGGTCAGCTCCGCCACCCCCGCCTTCAAGCAGCTGGTGGACTGCACCTTCCAGATCTCCGACGAGATCGGCATCGCCAAGGCCGTGAACCTGGTGCTGGGGAACCCCAAGCTCGCCCAGCACCTGGTGGAACGCGGACGGGCCTATGCCCGGGAGAACTCGTACGAGGCCCTGGGGCGCATGCTCTTGGCCGAATACGGGCTCCTGGGGGCCGAGCCACCCCGGCCCGTGGCCGAGCCCGCCGCCCGGCCCAGCCTGCGGGAGATCTTCGACCATGAGCTGGACCGGCCCTCCACCAAGTGGAGCCAGTACTTCGAGGTCTACGAACGGCACCTGGCGCCCTTCCGGGACAGGCCCGTATCCCTGCTGGAGATCGGCATCTACAAGGGGGGGTCCCTCACCCTCTGGCGGAAGTACTTCAGCCAGGCCTCCATTTTCGCCCTGGACATCGATCCCGCCTGCCTGGCCTTCCAGCGGGAGGGGGTGCGCATCTTCCTGGGGGACCAGGGGGACAAGGCCTACCTGGAGGGCCTGGTGAAGGAGATCGGGGACCTGGACATCGTCATCGATGACGGTGGCCACCAGATGGAGCAGCAGATCACCTCCTTCAGGACCCTCTTCCCCCACGTGAAGGACGGGGGCGTCTACATCATCGAGGATCTGCACACCTCGTACTGGTCCCACTTCCAGGCCGGACTCCACCAGCCAGGCACCGCCATCGAATTCCTGAAGGGCCTGGTGGACAACCTCAACTGGTGGGCCCACAAGGAGACCGCCGACTGGATGGACCGCCACCTGGAGTCTGTCCACTTCTACGACAGCGCCTGCGTGCTGGTGAAGAAGGCCCACGACAAGCCCATTCCCATCACCAAGCCCTGAGCCATGGCGCGCCCCCTTTCCATCCTTTTCGTCCAGCAGGAGATGAAGGCCTGGACCTCGGCCCGGATGTGGGGCTACAACTGCCACCTTGGGCTGGAGGAGGGTTTCCTCGCCCACGGGGTGGAGGTCACCACCCTGATGTCCACCTGGATGCCCTGGGCCCGGGAACTGGTGGGGGACCGCACCTTCGACCAGGTCTGGTTCAACGACTGCACCCACCAGTTCGAGGTGGGGGGCTGGGAGGATGGGCGCTTGACCTTCCGGGACCTGGAATGGCTGGCCTCCCTTGCCCCGGTGCGGGTGGGGGTGCTCATCGAATCCCTGCGCTACCGGGACGAGGAGTACGCGGAGCACCCCTGGCTGCACAACGCCTACAACGTCATCAGCCTGACCCTCCCCTACCTGACCCATGTGCTGCACCCCGACGAGAAGGACGAGACGTGGATCCGGAGGATCCGACCCATTCCCACCCTTTGGTACCCCTTCTACATGCCCGCCCGCCTCATCGTGGAGGCGCCCAGCCTGCCCCCCCGGACCCCGCCGGTGTTCTTCGGCACGCCCTACGGGGAACGGGCCAAGTGGCTGGCGGACCACCAACTGAAGGAGCACCTGGTCCACCGCCTGTCCAAGGACAACGCCACCGACCTGCCCGCCCGTTTCGAGGCGCTCCACCAGGACTTGCCAGGCGCGATCCAGGCCCACGGCAGCGTACAAGCCGCCTATGGGGCCTACCTGGAGGGGGTGCGTCACATCCGGCGGGAAGCGTACCGGCTCTTCATGGAGAGCTGGCTGGAAGGCTGCGCCGTGGTGAGCCTGCCGCCCTTCGGGAAGGTCTACACCGGGGCGGTGTACGAGGGTTTCTGTCTGGGGCGTCCGGTGGTGGCCATGGGCCATCCCGCCAACACCCTGCAGAACCTCAATTTCATCGAGGGCGAGGACCTGCTGGTCTATCCGCGGGAGGATCCCGGCATCCTCGCCGCCCACATCCGCCGCCTTCAGCAGGATCCCGAATTGGGACTCCACCTGGCGCGCAACGCCTGCGCCAAGATGCGGAACCTCCACACTACCGAGCGTCGCATGGCCCAGTACCTGGCCTGGATCGAGACCGGGGCGCCCCCTTCGTACCTCCAACCTCCTTGAGGGGGCGTGCTCCTGCCGCCCTTCCCCTCACCCCTTTCCCTGGAGTCCCCGCATGAGCCGCACCTTCATCACCATCACCACCATCAATGTCCCCACCTTCATGGATGGGATCTGCCAGAACCTGAACGACCATCGCCACACCGACGTCAACATCCTGGTCATCGGTGACAAGAAGACCCCGGACGCCACCCGCACCTACTGCGAGGCCACCGCGCAGAAGTACGGGGTGGCGATCGAGTACTTGGGCATCGAGGACCAGCTCCAGGCCCTGGCCAAGTACCCGGAACTGCTGGAGCTCTTCCCCTACAACACGCCGGACCGGGTGATCCTGGGGGGCATGCTGAGCTACCTCCGGGGCGCGGACCGGCTCATTGCCATCGACGATGACAACTTCACCATGGACAACGATTTCCTGGGCTTCCACGGCGTCACGGGGACGGAGGCCGAGGTGGACCTGGTGGAGAACGAGCTCCAGTGGTTCAACGTCCACAGTGCCCTCATCGAGGCCAACAACATCCCCTTCTACCCCCGGGGCTACCCCTGGCAGCAGCGCAAGCCCGAATCGAGCCTGAAGACCCTGAGCCGCCGGAAGGTGAAGGTCATCGCCAGCCAGGGCCTGGTGCTGGAGGACCCGGACATCGACGCCATCTCGCGCCTCTTCTGGCCCATTCGCGCCACGGGGATGCGCACGGACCTTCCGCCCCAGTTCGGCCTGGCCCCCGGCACCTGGTCCCCCTTCAACTACCAGAACACCTGCCTGGCCCGGGAGATCATCCCCCTGTACTACCGGCCCATTTCCACCATGCGCAACGCGGACATCTGGACGGCCTACCTGATCAACCGCCTTGGCCTGCACTTCGGGGATGTGATCTGCTTCGGCCAGCCCCTGGTGAAGCAGATCCGCAATGTCCACAACCTGTGGGATGACCTGGATGTGGAACTGGTCTGCAACCGCGCCACGGATGATCTGATCACGATCCTTCGGGGCATGGAGCTCACCCAGGGCACGTACTTCGGGGCCCTGAAGGAACTGCTCGCCAAGGGCCGGGCGGCCCTGGACGCCATGCCCAGCGTGCGCCCCGCGGAGCGGGAGATGATTGTCCAGTTCTTCGCGGAGTACACCCGCTGGTGCGCCGTCGTCGAGCCCATGCTCTAGGCCGTGGACATGGTGGACCGCATCGTTCTGGTCACCGGGGCCAGTGGCGGCATTGGTGCCGCGACGGCCCTGGGCCTGGGGCGACGGGGGTGGCAGGTGGGTGTCCACTGCCATCGGAATTTCGAAGGGGCGGAGGTGGTGGCGGAGGCCATCCGCGCCGAGGGCGGCCGGGCCGCCACCTTCCAGGGGGATCTGGGCCAGGAGGGCGCCATCGTGGACCTCTTCGCCGAGGTCCTGGCCCGGCTGGGGCCCGTGGGGGCCCTGGTGAACAACGCCGCCCGCAACGGGGGGCTGTGCCCCGTGGCCGACTGGACCTTCCAGGGCCTCACGAACACCCTGGCCGTCAATGTGATCGGTCCGCTCCTGGCCATCCGGGAGGCCGTGGGGCACATGAGGACCCTGGGGGGCGGCAGCATCGTGAACATCACCTCCGAGGCCGCCCGTTTCGGCGGAAACCGGATGGTGCCCTATGCCGCCTCCAAGGCCGCCCTGGCCACGGCCACCCTGGGCTTGGCCCGGGAATTGGCTCCCCTTGGGATCCGGGTGAATGCCGTGAGCCCCGGGGTCATCGACACCGAGGCCCATGACGATATCCCGGCCACCCGGCGCCAGGCCCTGCTGGACAGCCTGCCCCTGGGGCGCATGGGGCGGCCCGAGGAGGTGGCCCAGGCCGTGGCCTGGCTGCTCTCGGAAGAGGCGTCCTACGTGTCGGGTTCGGTGCTCTCCGTGGCCGGGGCACGGTAGAACGATTCCGGAATCCAATGCCCACCGGAAATCCCGAGGAGGCGGAAATGGACCCCAAGATCAAACTCCTGCGCTACCACGACCGGGTCATGGGCGCGGTGGAAGGCGAGTTCAAGCCCCCCATCATGGCGGACGTGGACGCCACCAACGGGCTGTGCAACCTGGACTGCGAGTGGTGCGCCCAGCGGGCCAGCCAGGAGACCAAACCCGCCACCTTCATGCCCGTGGAGACCATGCAGCGGATGGGTGCCTTCTGCGCCGCCTGGGGGGTGAAATCCTGGCGTCTGGCGGGGGATTCGGAGCCGACCCTCAACCAGAACATCCACCACCTCTTCCGCAGCGGCCACGAGCACGGCATCTCCATGGGGCTCATCACCAACGGCATCCTGCTGGACAAGGTGCAGGACCTTCAGCACCTCACCTGGATCGGGGTCAGCCTGGATGCCACCACCGCCACGACCTGGAGCCGCCTGAAGCACTCCCCGGAGCGCAACTTCCACCGGATCCTGGACAACATCAAGCGCATCAAGGACCACCACCCCCAGGTGGAGATCTCCCTGAAGTTCATCCGCTGGAGCAACCAGGCCAGCCAGGGACGCACGGAGATGGCCTCCGACCATGCCGCCCAGGCCTCGGCCTCCGCCGTGGAGCAGCGGGACAACTTCACGGATTCGGAGGACCTGCCCCGGCTCGCCGCGGCCCTGGGCTGCAAGTTCATCCTGAGGGACGCCATCCTGAAGGACTGCGCCACCCACTACCGTTTTGACATCTGCCGGGCCACCCCACTCTACGCCACCTTCGGGGCCACCCACCAGTTCTACCTCTGCTGCGACCAGCGCACCGGGCTCATGCTCACGGACGACTACCGCCGGGACGATTGGCAGGAGTTGCTTCGTCTCTGGGGATCCCCGCGGCACAAGGAACTGGTGGCCTCCATCAAGCCCAAGAATTGCGCGTACTGCACCAAGGAGTGGCTGAATTCGATCCTGGAAAACATCGTGCTGGATGGGCCACGCAGCCAGGAGTACCAGGTGGATTTCATCTAGGCTGGCGCAGGAAAAGCTGGATAAACACGGAGGACACGGAGGACACGGAGCATGCACGGAGACCTCAAGGCGGTTGAAAGAGACAGGCAGGGATGCATGTGATGGACATGGCAAACCAGCCCAAGGCTTCCCGGCCTGCCCGCTTGCGCGGGGCGTGCGGCAAAGCCGCACGCGTTCCAACAGGGGCGGAGCCTTGGCGAACACGCGTGCGCCCCCCGGCTCCGCCCCTGCTGGAACCAGGCCAGGAAGCCGGATCCTGCAACCTTCTTGCTTTTCTCCGTGTCCTCATGCCACGCATGCGTGGCATCTCCGTGTTGAAAATTATTTTGGCTGCCACCAGAAATCGTGCTGGGTTATTTTTGAACATTTTATGCTGTAAACAAGATGATTACGGTGATTTCAACGCCCTTGCTTTGATTCAAAAATCCAATGAACCGCGATTTGAAGCTCAAGGAGATCCCATGACTGGCCTCAAGCTCCACCTTGGTTGCGGCAGCAAGCGCATCGAAGGTTTCGTGAACATCGATGCCACCTACATTCCGGGGGTGGACCGGGTGGACAATGTGCGGCACCTGCGGGCCTTCGAGCCGGGGACCGTGGACGTGATCTATGCCAGCAATGTGCTGGAGCACCTGGGACGCTGGGAATACATGCCGGCCCTCCAGCGCTGGCACGAGCTGCTGCGGCCGGGGGGCATCGTCCGGCTGAGCGTCCCCGACTTCCAGGCCCTGGCGGAGTACTACCTGGAGACCCGGGACCTGGCGACGATGTACTGCGCCCTGCACGGCGGGCAAGACACCCCCCTCAACGTGCACCTCTGGTGCTGGGACTTCGACATGCTGAAGAAGGACCTGGAAACCGCAGGTTTCACCGGGGTCCGGCGCTACGACCGGAATGCCACGGAGCATGCCCATGTGCGGGACTGGAGCCTCAACTACATGCCCTACCGGGACAAGGAGAACCGCGTGCTATCGGACGAAGAATGGTTCAAAGGGAAATGCGTCGCGCTGAATGTGGAGGCGGTGAAGCCGTAGCGATGGGTCCTTGCCCAAAATCCAGGCGTTCTGACGGAATTCGTCAAAGAGAGAATGACCACGAACGACACGAACCACACGAAAGGGAATAGATCCCGGCAGGCAACTCGGTTTTCGTGTGTTTCGTGTTTTTCGTGGTTAAGGTCCTTTCCGATTCGACCCAGGGGACCTGCCGGAATCCCTGCCTATCGGATGGGCCTATCCCATCCTCCCCAGTCGCGCCTCCGCATCCAGGTAGCTCCAGGCCAGGATACGGCTCTGCTTCTGCCCCTGGGCCATGGGGATCACCTTCACCTCCAAGGCGCCCGTTTGGGCAAGGGCGCGCTTGAGGGGGGGCAAGTGCTCGGACCGGGCCACCAGGGAACTGAACCAGGCGCAAAGCTGGGGCTGGTCGGCGCTCTCCTGGATCATGCGGCGCAGGAAGCCCACCTCCCCCCCGGGGCACCAGAGTTCCGCCCCCTGGCCGCCGAAGTTCAGGGTGCTGGTCCGCTGGGCCTCCCCGCGCCCAAGGTTGCGCCACTTGCGCTGGGTGCCTTCCCGGGCTTCCTGCATGGAGGCGTGGAAGGGCGGGTTGCACATGGAGAGTGCAAAATGTTCCCCCGGCCGCACCACCCCCTGGAAAATGCCCTCGGACCGAGCCTGGAGCCGCAGGTCGATGGCCTTGTCCAGCCCATTGGCCTGCACGATGGCCCGGGCCACCTTGAGGGCCTTGGGATCGATGTCCGTCCCCACAAAGGTCCAGCCGTAGGCCCGCGCCCCCAGCAGCGGGTGGATGACATTCGCCCCCACCCCCAGGTCCAGGATCCGCAGCCCCGCCGGAACGGGACCCTTCGGTACCAGCAAGTCCGCCAGATGGTGAAGGTGGTCCGCACGCCCCGGCACGGGGGGGCAGAGGAAGGCGTCCGGCAGGTCCCAGTGGAGGATGCCGTAGCCCTCCCGCAGCAGCGCACGGTTGAGGGCTCGCACGGCCCGCGGGTCTGCGAAGTCCATGGTGCGGCGCCAATGCTCGTTCACGAACACGAAGGGCCCCAGGTCCGGACAAAGGGCCACCAACCGGTCCAGATCGTAACCCGCCCGGTGGACATTCCGGGGATGGAGGCCGGGTTTGGGAGGGGCGGGAGGTCGGGATCGAGGTGGAATGGGCATCGCGGACAGGATGACAGGAGCGTATCGGAATCCATCGGAAGGACGGAAAGGGTCATTACCAGCTCGAATCCGAACCCGAACCAGGATTCGGAACCCGTCTCTGGTCGGGTGGACGCCTCGCCTTTCCGCTCCTCGCTGAACTCGGGATGGAGGCCGAGGTCATCGCCACCCAGGAGGGAGCGGTGCTCGCCACGGGCTGGGGGCTTTTCGGGTGTTTCGACACCAAGGGCCGACTCAAGCACCTGAAACGGCTCTTTGCCCACCACGACGACGATGACCTGAAGCGGAACATCCCGTGGAACGGAGCCGTCCTGGGGGTCCAGCCTGAGCCTGAGGGAACCCTGCTCATCAGTGCCTTGCACCCCGGTGCGGTGCTGAGGGCCGAGGGTCATTCGAACCTGCCCAAGGCTGCCCACTCGGACCGCATGCCACCCGTTCAGCAACTCGAGGAAGCCCATCGTACCTTCCTCAGGAGCGTCACCTCCGTGAATCCCACGGTGCATTGGTATCGCCTGGACCCTGTTTCGGGCCTGCTTGCCGAAGTCGCGGCCCCCGAGGGTTTGCACCGCAGGGTTTCAAGCGTCGAGACCTACCAACAGGCAAGGTGGGTGTTCAACACTGGGGCCAGGGTCGTCCCACGGGTACCCGGGTCTGGTGACCCCACCCCCCGGCGCTGATCAAGGCTGTTTCCCCCCACTCACTCGGGAAATGCCTCCATGGGCCATTTCTCGAACTGCGAACCCCACCATCTCCCGGGTTCGAGCCTGGCCCGGCCGGTGGTCCAGGGTGTTGTGGCGGGCCTCCGGCGCCTCCCACATGCGCTTGGGTCCGGGATAGGCCTGGTAGAGCTCCCGCCCCAGGTCGGGAAAGACCACCTCGTCCTGGCCCGCCACGAGAAAGGCCACGGGCAGGTGCAGGCTGGGCAGGGCCCGATCCGCCCGGAAGGTGTCGCGAAGCAGGAAGGTGGGCAGGAAGGGATAGTGGCGCCGGGCCACGGCGGTGGCGCTCTTCATGGGGGTGATGAGCATGAGGCCCCGCACCAGGTCCGGCCGACGGGCCGCTGCCAGGACGGCCACGGCGCTGCCGAGGCTCTCTCCCACCAGCACCACCGGGGGAGAGGGCTCGGCCCGGAGCAGCTCCAGGGCCGCCACGGTGCTTCCCACCAGGGCCTCTTCCGTGGGCGCCCCTTCCCGCACTCCATAACCTGGGTATTCCAGGAGCACCACATCCAGGGGCACCCCCAGGTCCGGGACCTGGTACTGATCCCGGAAATAGGTGCGATGCAGGGCGTGGCCCGCATTGCCGTGGAGCACCACCAGGGTGGCCCGGGCCCCGGGCAGCCGACTGCGCCACCCCAGCACCTGCCCCGCACGATCCTGGAAGGGCTCCAGCCCCTCGGCCTTCGCCACCCGCAGCCCTTCGGCGACATCCATGCGGTCCGGGAAATAGAGCATCCTGCGCTGCTGGAGGAAGACCAGCCCGCAGAGGACCACGTAGCCCCCCAACCCAATCAGCAGAAGTCGAACCAGGATGCGCATGGGGGGAGTTTGCATCATCTGCGGTGCTCGGGCCAGGTCTCTGGGACCTCCGTTTGCCTGCTTGATATCCCTCACCCCGCGCACCTTCACTCATAGCCCGGGGATTGCTCACACACGGCCAGCAGGGCTTCTGCATCGCGCATCGGACGCAAGGCCGCCGAGAGCAGGGGTTCCTGACCGATGGGCCTAGGGCCTGTTAACACTATCTGAGGGCCTCGACAACCAGAGCAAATAGCAC
>CAZPUI010000137.1:0-10480 GCA_964589695.1 uncultured Solibacteraceae bacterium
CACGTCCGGATCTGTGGGGGGCCAGCTCGGGCAACCTGGCTGGCCTACCCGACTGAAGGGGATAAATGCGAACCATTACTCGCTTAATGAGCTTGGTTTTGGGTGGTGGGGCTGGCCTGTGGGTATTGAAATCCTGGATTCGTGAGGTCAGGGACATCTAACTCGATCCAAGAGCCTCTATGTCAACAGTAAAAGCGCCATTGCGCTACTCCCGAACTTCACAGCCATCATGACATGCGCATCACCCCAGCCCAATATTCTCAAGGTGCTTCTGGAGTTCTCTCAGCCCAAAGGGCTTGGACAGCAAGGTGACTCCTGGATGGGCCGAGGCTAGGGTCATTGCAGTCTGGTCGACCCGGCCTGTCGCCAGTAGGACAGGCAATTCGGGACGCAACACCCGCAGGCGGGGAAGTGTCCCGATCCCACCAAGCCCCGGCATGTTCATGTCCAGGATGACGAGATCCGCCTCAAGCCCCGCTTCGAGCATGGTGAGAGCCTCCTCGCCACTCAGGGCAGTGGTCACTGTCGTGTGGCCCAAGACTTCCAGGATCATCAGGACGGAACTCTGGATCAGGTCATCGTCGTCCACCAGTAGTACATTTAGGGTTCCGTGAGGGGCCTGCATGGCCTCAGAAGCCTCAGGTGCTGCGGCCTGGACTGGGGCTTCCTGCTCGCAGGATGGGAAGCGCATCATCACGCGAGTGCCCTTGCCTTGGTCGCTCTCAATCGATATTTGTCCCCGATGTGCCTTCACGGTACTGAAGACCATGGAGAGGCCAAGCCCCGTGCCTTTGCCGGTTTCCTTGGTCGTGTAGAAGGGCTCCATGGCTTTCTCCAGGACCTCCTTGGGCATTCCGGTTCCGTTGTCCTCCACCACCACTTCGATCCAGTCCTTGTCAACATTGCGGGTGTGCAGGGTGAGGGTGCCATTTTCTGGCATGGCATCCACTGCATTCACAAAAAGGTTCATGAAGGCATGGGTCAAGGCGCTGGCATCGCCCAGGATGGGGCGGAGATTCGAATCTAAATCAATCTCAAGGCGAACCTTTGCCAGGGTCGTCCGTTCCAGAAGGGCGACTTCCTCTCTGAGAATCGCGTTCATGTCGAGTCGGTTATTCTCGGCGGGGCTTTGACGGGCAAAGCTCAGCAAGCTCTTGACCATCTTGCCGCCGCGTTCTGTGGCCTTGCAGATGGTATCAAGGGCCTGGTGGAGAGGGCTGCCGTAGGGTTGTTTGCCGATGTGGGCGGAGGCCAGGCCGAGGATGGCCCCCAGCACATTGTTCATGTCGTGGGCGACACCTCCCGCCAAGGTGCCCAAGCTTTCCATTTTTTGGGACTGCTGCAACTGGGCTCGGAGTTTCACCTTCTCGTCTTCTAATTGTTTGCGCTCAGTGATGTCGCTGAAGGTAATTACAGCCTGGATCAAGTTACCCAATTCGTCTTTCTCGGGGTATCCACTACAAAGCACCCAAGTGGGATCTTGGCGATCTGGGCAACAGATCCCAAGCACCTGACCATTGAACCCCTCGCCTGAAGCCAGGACCTGGTTTACGGGGTACATTTCTAGCGGCATGACTGATCCGTCTTCCTGAAGGAAGTGCCACCCCGGGTCTATGGATGTCTTTCCCAGCATTTGATCTTCGGTCAGGCCCAAGAGAGAGGAAGCCATCCTGTTGGACAGGAGGATTGAAGAATCAACACCGTGAACCACGACCCCCGAGGAGAGGTTGTCAATCAGCGTTCGGTAATCCTTCTCACTCTTCGCCAGCGCCTGTTCCACATGCTTGCGCTCGGTGATGTCTTGAGCTGCCCCTACGAGTCCAATTTTCTTGCCATTTTCATCAAACACGGTCTTGCCATAGGCCCACATCCACCCATTGCTTTTACCCTCGCGTATGGTTTCCAGCTCAACTTCATAAGGGCTTCCCGTTTCAACTGTGTTGGCCAATGCCGCTGACAACCTTTCCCAGCTTTCAGGCGTGAATAATTTCTGGTGTTGGCTGTAGGGCGGTGGAGGGAGTGTGGGGTCGAAACCATACATTCTGTAGAGTTCCTCTGACCACACAACCTGATTGGTCGCGATATCCAAATGCCAACTGCCAACCTTGGCAATACGCTGAGATTCTTGTAGGTCTTCCATAGCCCGCCGCAATGCCCTCTCCGCCAGCTTGCGCTCGGTGATGTCATAGAAAGATATGAGGTGGGCTGTGTCCTGGACTCCCCTGAGTCCCACGGATGCGACGAGGACGGAGCGTAGAGAACCGTCCCGGCAATGTATCTCGACTTCCAGCGGTTCAAACGCACCACCCTCACGTTCGGCGTGGGCTAGGCGCTCACCCCACGCAGAAATAACCCAGGCCCGGTAGGCAGGGTCTGGATACGCCTGACGCCACCAGGATTCCAGATCGGGGATGTCCTGGGCCGTGTAGCCAAAGGTCGCGGTGAAGGCTGGGTTGATGAAAGTAATTTTGTCTTCACTGTTGTTGAGGGCAAAAGGTATGGGTGATACCTCGAACATGGCCTGAAAACGGGCTTGCTGGACTTTGAGGAGCGTCAGCTCCCGTTGGCGTCCCGATAGAATCGAGGCTATTCGGGCCATGAGTTCATCTGCTCGGAATGGCTTGCAGATATAGTCAGCCACCCCTGCGTGAAACATCCTGATCCGTAGGGCATCATCAGCCTTGGCCGTCAGCAGAACGATAGGAACATGGTCCATTTCAGCGTGGTTTCGCAGTGCTGATATCAGCTGATCGCCGCTCATGCCCGGCATCATGATGTCGCTAAGGATGAGATCCGGAGGATCCGCCAATGCCTTCTCCAGTCCTTCCTTTCCAGAAAAGGCACTGGTGATTTTGTAGTAACGACCAAGGGTTTCAGCCAGAAAAGCATGCATGTCCTGGTTGTCTTCCACCACGAGGATCCGTGCCACCATGTTAGGGGGCGACGGTTGAAGGCCAATTATCGAACTTGGATGCTCGATAAGTTCGGGCACTATGGCTTCTTTGTGCGGTGAATTAGCGACGAGAGGCACTCCCTCCTGAACCATGAGCGGCAACCTGACGCTGAAGCAGGCTCCTCCTTCCCTGGACTTGGACACGGCGATCGCGCCGTTGTGAAGGTTTGTGAATTCCTTGGCGATGGCCAGTCCGAGGCCCGTCCCCCCATGGCTTCGTTCGGCACTGCCATCTACCTGTTGAAAGCGATCAAACACCGATTCCCATTGGGACTCTGGAATCCCAGGGCCGCTGTCCATTACCTCCAAAACCACATTGGGTCCATCAACGGCTACCTCGACAGCGATACGACCTGGCGCAGGCGTGAACTTGAAGGCATTGGAAAGGAGATTGACAAGAATTCGTTGAAATTTTTCTTCGTCAACTTGAGCTGGAATGCTGTCAGGTGTCTTCAGAGAAAACTCCAGCCCACGATCCACAGCCAGGGTCTCGAATCGGGAACACTCCAGACCGATTAGTTTTGCGAGATCAGTGTCGGAAGGACGAAAATCCATCCGGCCTGCCTCCACCTTTGCCACATCCAGGAGGTTGCTGACCTGACCCATAAGGAGCAGTGCATTGCGCTCCATCCTTTCCAAGTCGTGGCGGAGACTGCTGTCGATTGCGGGGTCCTCCAACCGTTGTCCAAGTGGCCCAAGGATGAGAGTGAGTGGAGTGCGGAGTTCATGACTTACATTGGAGAAAAAACGAGTTTTAAGCTCGTCCATCTCCTTGGCCTTGGCGTAGAGACGCTCAAGCTCATTGTTCGCAATGCGAGTGGTCTCCAGCGACGCTAACAACGCCATTTTGGCATTGGCCAACCTTTGCTGGAATACACCAAATAGGGTGCCCATTCCTAGAAACAGGAAGGACGAATATATGAAGCCAAAAGATTCTTTTTGAATTGAAAATTGAGGATCAACAAAAACAAAAACGGCTAAAAAAATTGACAAAATTGTTGCTAAGATACCGCCTATAACTCCACTGATTCTTGCACTAAGAAAGACGGCTGGGTAAAATAGGAACCAAATAAAAGGCCCGATTTGCTTCCAAAATAGCCACTGTAGAACAGCAGCAATGATGGGCGGTAATTGGGCAAGAAGAATCGCATTGAGTGGGTATTTCAATGTTTTCGGGCCTGGAGCATTCTCCGCAGGAGGAGGCCCAACAGGCTCACCTTTGATCGGATTCATTGGAGCCTGAATCATCGTTGCACCCTGTCGGCAATCATAGGAGAGATCAGAGTGCTCTTATCGGAACAGGCCCTTCCACTCATTTCTTTTCGCATTCCACCTCATTCGTTCTCCCTCGACGCACGGCTTTGCCGAGCCCATGCTCTGTAGGGCTTAACTCCATCCGCCAAATTGAGCCCTACATGGAAGCGCCTGAGGCCCTAACGAAGGCTGATCCCACGCGGCACCTGATGGAGCGTCCGGAATTCGGGAAGGCGGACGCCGACCTCCTGGTGAACACCTGTGGTCTCCGTGTTCCAATTCGTGAAAAGACGAATGTTGCCAAGGTTGAGAACTTCGATACTCTGCGCGAATGTAAGACGATGGCCGTGATCAGGGACCATTTGGCCACGCTGGGTGCCGAGGCCCTGTGGAAGGAGGTGGGACCGTTCTGCTTATCGCAAGGCCGCCTGCCCCAAGACCTGATACCGCACCCCCTGGGGTGTGGACAGGCTCTGGTAGAGGTTGACCTGGTCCGCGGGCAGGACCTGGGGATCGGGGCCCGGCGCGAAGGTGGAGACGGGGTGGGGCTGGCGGAGGCGCGCCAGGGTCAGGTGGGCCTTGAAGGGCTTGGGGTCGAAGGGCAGCGCTTCCCGGGTGAGGAGGGCGCGGAGGTCCGTGGCCAGGGCCTCCAGGCGCGGTTCAGGCTCCAGTCCAAGCCACAGGATCCGGGCCGCGGAGGCCTTGGGAAAGCCCCCCAGGGCGCGGGTTTGCAGGCGGAAGCGGCCATGGCAGCCCGTCACGGAAGGAAGCCGCTGGAGGATGCGGCCCACCGTGGCTTCGGGCTGCTCCCCCAGGAAGGCCAGGGTGAGGTGCAGGCCCTCGGGTCGTGGCCAGGTGGCCTCCAGGCCCAGGGCCCGGGCGCGTTGCTGGAAGGCCGTCAGGGCCTGGGTCAGGGCTTCGGGGAGGGGAAGGGCGAGGAAGAGGCGCATGTCAAAGGATGCACAGGTCCGTTCTGAGGGGGGGAAGCCCTGTGCCACGATAAGTGCGCCCACCCTGGCGTCCGCTCGGAGCCTTGGACCCTGCACAGGAACCGACCATGTCCCCCGAACCCCTCCTCCCCCCCCGCCTCCACCCCGGCCAGACCCTGGGGCTCCTGGCCCCGGCGGGTCCCACCCGGGACCATGGGCGGGTCGAGGCGGGGGTGGCCTTCCTGCGCGCCCAGGGCTTTGGGGTGAAGGTGCTGGACCACGCGCTGGATCCGCCCCACGGCTACCTCAGCGCCCCGGATGCCCTGCGCCTGGAGGATCTGCACCGGGCCTTCGGCGACCCCGAGATCCACGGGATCCTGAGCCTCCGGGGGGGCTATGGCTGCCTGCGCCTGCTGGAGGGACTGGACTTCGATCGGGTGCGCCGGAACCCCAAGGTCCTGATTGGTTTCAGCGACCTCACCATCCTGCACCTGGCCCTCCAGGCCCGCACGGGCCTGACCACCTTCCATGGCCCCATGCTCACCTCCCACTTCGGCGAGGACACGCCGGAGGCCCGGGCCTCCTTCGAGGACCTGGTTCGGCTCCTGGGGGGCGGGCACCCCACCTGGACCTTCCCCAACACCTGCCCCGACACCTACCTGACCCTGCGGGGGGGAAGGGCCCAGGGACGGCTCCTGGGGGGCAACCTGGTGACCCTGGCCAGCCTCCTGGGTACCCCCTTCATGCCCGACCTGCGGGGGGCCATCCTCTTCCTGGAGGACCTTTCCGAGGAACCCTACCGCCTGGATCGGCTCCTCACCCAGATGCGCCTGGCGGGGGTTCTGGAGGGGGTGGCGGGCCTCCTCCTGGGAGATTTCGCCACCTGTGTGCCCACCAATCCGGACAAGCCCAGTTTCAGCCTGGTGGAGGTCTTCCAGGACCGCCTGGGGCCCCTCGGGGTGCCCATGGGCTACGGGAACCTCTTTGGTCACGGCAGCGCCCTGCCCACCTACCCCGTGGGGGCCCAGGCCACCTTCGACGCCGATCAAGGTGTCCTCACCTGCATGGGGCCCTGGGTAAGCTAAGCCATGGACCTGCGCTACGACCTCTCCGTGGACACCCTGGAAGCCCACCGGGGCAAGGGCCTGGCGCGCATGGCCGCCGCCCTGCTCATCCACCGCCTGCGCCAAAAGGGTCTGGAGCCCATCTGGGGCGCCCTGGATTCCAACCCCGCGTCCTGGAAGGCCGGCCAGGCCCTGGGGTTTCGTCCCCATGGGAAGGCATGGCTGGCCTGTCGATGAAGGAGTCGAGCATGGACCTCAAGCTGCCCAAGGATCTGGAACACCGGATGGTGGGTTCCCTTCAGCGCTACCTTTCGGAGGCCTTCGGCACGGAGGTGGGGGAGCTCAAGGCGGGGCTGTGTCTGGCCTTCTTCCTGGAGGAGATCGCCCCCAGCATCTACAACCGCGCCATTGCCGATGCCCAGGGCGTGATGCAGGAAAGGGTGGCGGACCTGGAGAACGTCTGCTTCGCCCAGGAGTTTGCGTACTGGACCAAGGGGGCCAAGAAGGGCGTGGCCCGCAAACCGGAGTTCCGCCGGTGAAGGGACGGAGCGGGCGCGGTGGGCCATGCAATCCGACCCGTACAAGGTGCGGAACCTGAGGCTGTGGCTCCGTCCTCCATCTGGCGCTCCATGGTGAAAATATGGCTCGCGACATGTCTGAATTGAAAATTGCAAGTGAAAACTTAAAAACCAAAAGATATATCAGAAGGGGCCCTGGGGGAGGTGTGGGGAGTTCTGGTCAAAATCTGCATTAAATCGTTTCGAATCGATGTTTTAGGTGCTCTTTTTGTAAAATGCTTGCGCCTTGCCTCCTGGGGCATGGGCTGGGTTTACCGGGTCCTTCCCCGCCCTCTTGGGGGCAGTCTTGACATGGTGTAAGGCAAGAATCCCAGGTTTCTGGCATCATCCTCCTGTGGTGCGAGCTCCAGCCCAGCGCCCGAATCACGGGGAAGCACATGTCCAAGTCCTTGATGGCGGACGAACTGAACCAGCACATCGTCCGCATTCTGCAGGCCGAGGGAAGGGTCAGCCACGCCGAGCTGGCGGAGCGTCTGGACATCAGCCGTCCCACCCTCATCGAGCGCATCAAGCGCCTGGAGGCCGAGGGCATCCTCGATGGCTACATGGCCCGGGTGAGTCCGGCCTCGGTGAACAAGCCCAACGTGGCCTGGGTGGCCGTGCGTCACCGCAGCGGTGACCACGAGGCCCTGGTGACCAAGTACCTGGATGCCCTCAAGGACGAGCCGGACATCCTGGAGTGCTACAGCATTGCCGGAGAGGATGGTCTGCTGCTCAAGGTGGTGGGAGAGAGCCCCATTGCCATTCACGAGCAACTTAAGCGGATCCGAAACCTGGGACTGCAGGTCACCACCCGTACCACCATCGTGCTGCAGACCCACTTCGTGAAACCCGGGCCCAGCCCCATGCCCACCCACTCCATGCGGGAAGCCCCTGTCGGTCGCCAGGCCCTCTGGCGGTAACGTTCCAGGTGGTCTGTGGACCCCCCCCTCCGGGGCGGCAGAATGCCTATTACTGCGAGGCATCTTGGCCTAGGCTCTTGGAAGCCCTTTCGGAGGTCCATGCATGCGTCCGCTGTGTCTCACCTGTCTCGCCTTCGCCCTGGCGGCCTCGGGCCTTGCCCAGGACAAACCCAAGGATCCCAAGGAAGCTCCAAAAGCCGCTCCGGCGGCGGCGCCTGCCCCTCGCCCCGAGCCTCCCGGCCGTCCCCCCGAGGGTGAACCCAAGCCCTACGACAAGGTGGTGACCCCGGAACACAAGACCCAGCAGGGCCTCTTCCTGGTGCACAGCCTCAAAGGCAAGCACCTCTTCGAGATCCCCAAGGCCCGCCTGGGCAAGGATCTCCTTCTGGTGGTCCAGATCCAGAAGGGCCCCGCGGACCAGGGCTACCCCGGCCAGGGGGTGGAGGACCTGGTGGTGCGCTGGGAGCTGAAGGAGCAGAAGGTCCTCCTCCGGGCCGTGTCCTTCGCCAATGTGGCCGATCCCAGCAATCCAGTGAGCCGGGCGGTGGAGGCCATGAACACCGCGCCCATCCTGATGGCCTTCAATGTCGAGGCCTTCGCCAAGGATGGTTCGCCCGTGGTGGATGCCACCCGGTTCTTCACCAGCGATGTGAACGAGATCCCCGTGAAGAAGCGGGTCCAGGGCATTTCCCTGGATGCCACCCGCACCTTCCTGGACAAGGTCCGGGCCTTCCCGGAAAACGTGAACGTGGTGGCCACCCAGACCTTCCTTCCGAAGCCCGCCACACCGCCCCCGGGGATTCCGCCCCAGTTCCTGGATATGCTGCCCTCGCCCCCCAGCCGCACGACGGTGGTGCACTACTCCTTCGTGAAACTGCCCGACGTGCCCATGATGGGTCGCCTGGCGGATGAGCGGGTGGGCTACTTCACCCATGACCATGTGGACTACGGTCGCAACGACCACGAGGTGCTGACCCGCCGGTTCATCGCCCGTTTCCGTTTGGAGAAGAAGGACCCCAGCGCCGCCAAGAGCGAGCCCGTGAAGCCCATCATCTTCTACGTGGACCCCGCCACCCCCGCCAAATGGGTGCCCTACATCAAGACGGGCATCGAGGCCTGGAAGCCGGCCTTTGAGGCTGCGGGCTTCCTCAACGCCATCCAGGCCAAGGAGGCCCCCAAGGACGATCCCGAGTGGAGTGCCGACGATGCCCGCTACTCCGTGATCCGCTGGGTGCCCTCCACCACCGCCAACGCCATGGGACCCCATGTCTCCGATCCCCGGAGTGGAGAGATCTTGGAGGCGGATGTGGAGATCTACCACAACGTCCAGCAGCTCGCCCGCGACTGGTACTGGACCCAGGTGGCCCCCTTGGATCCCCGATGCGCCGACCTGCCCATCCCCGATGCGGTCATGGGGGACATCCTGGCCTACATCGTGACCCACGAGGTGGGCCACAGCATGGGGCTTCCCCACAACTTCAAGGCCAGCGGCACCTACACCCTGGAGCAGATCCGGAACCGGGACTGGGTGAAGCAGAACAGCCATGTGCCCACCCTCATGGACTACGCCCGCTTCAACTACGTGGCCCAGCCCGAGGACCGCATCGATCCCAAGGACCTCATCCCCAAGATCGGACCCTAC
Organism: uncultured Solibacteraceae bacterium; assembly: GCA_964589695.1. GTDB lineage: Bacteria > Acidobacteriota > Holophagae > Holophagales > Holophagaceae > CAZPUI01. The sequence goes on from CAZPUI010000137.1 coordinate 9,323, forward strand.
GATGTGTTCTCCATCCAGTGGGGCTACCAGCCCGTCCCCGGCGCGAAGACGCCGGACGGGGAAAAGCCCACCCTGGAAGCGTGGTGCAGGGTTCAGGAGAAGACCCGCTGGCTGCGCTTCAGCAGCGCGGGCCGCCGGGGGGCCGAAATTCCCGGGGAATTATTCGGATGGTTTTCGGGGGGGGGGTCGGGAGGGGTTGGTGCTGGTCCGAAACCCCAGGAATTTCAATCAGGTCAAGCGGGTTTCGCTCTGCCCAGAGGACGTGGACGGCATCGTGTTCTGGACCAAGAACCCGCTTCCGATGTTGCCGCGCCTTCATGAGCTTTCGGAGTACGCGTACTACTTCCAGGCGACCGTCACGCCCTACGGGCTGGACGTGGAGCCGGGGATTCCCGATAAGGAGAAGGTCATCCTCCCCGCGCTGCTCCGGCTCTCGGATGAGATCGGGCCGGGCCGCGTCGTGTGGCGCTATGACCCGATCCTGCTGAGCGGGAAGTACACCAAGGAATTCCACTGCGGGGCGTTTGATTCGATGGCGCGCCGCCTTGCCGGGCGCGTGGCCCGCTGCACCATCAGCTTTCTCGACGTGCACCAGAACACCGCCCGCAACGCCCGCTTGATGGGCCTCACGCCCATCGGGGAGGCGGACATGCTGGAGATGGCGGAAAACATCGCGGCGATCGCGGGAGCGCACGGCATCCCGGTTACCGCCTGCGCGGAGCCGCTGGACTTCTCGCGCTTTGGCATCAACCGCGCCCGGTGCGTCGATCCCGCGATCCTCGAAGCCGCCTCCGGACGGCCCATCGCGTTCAAGCGGCAGAAGGGCCAGCGCCCCGGGTGCGGCTGCGCGGACAGCGTGGACATCGGAATCTACAATTCCTGCCCGAACGGGTGCCTGTACTGCTACGCGAACTTCAGCCCGGCGCTGACGCGGGAGAACCTCGCCCGGCGTGACGATCGCTGCCCGATTCTCTGCGGGCGGGAGGATGGGAACGACGCTTTCAAGAAAACGGAGGGGACTCAATGAACCGGAAGATCGGCATGGTTTCTTCGCTCGTCACGCTCGCGGCGGTGGCGTCCTTCGCGCTGTGCATGCTCATCAATTCCCCGATGGGGAGCTACCTGGCCAGCATGTTCATCGCGTGGGGGTACCTGCCG
>CAZPUI010000138.1:0-10360 GCA_964589695.1 uncultured Solibacteraceae bacterium
TGAAGGGCTCCCAGTGGTCGGCTCGGAGCATTCGAAAAACCTCTGCGATGCGTTGCTCCAGGGTCTTGGGGGTGTGCGCACCTCCACGGGGGGGGGAGGGAGGAGTCGTTTGAGGGCCTCCCGATAGGCGGCCAAGAGGTCCATGAGGGTGGCCTTGCTGGGCTGCCCTTCGATCCGAGCGTGTTCGGAGATGTCCAAGCCCTTGGTGTAGACCACCGCCTGCCACTGGCTCTCCCGCGCCCCCAGCTCCCGGGCGGCCTCCTTCACCGCCTGGTAGTCCAGGAGCTTCTGCACCAGCTCCTCTCGGGGGTCCTCCTCATGCTCCTTGGGGGGCAGGGGCAGGAGCATGCGGCTCTTGATCTGGAGCAAATGGGCCGCCATGGCCACGAACTCCGCGGCGATCTCCAGGTTCAGTTCCTCCATGAGCAGCAACAGATCCATGTACTGCCGCGTAACCTCCGCCATGGGCAGGTCCAGGATGTCCAGTTTGTGCTCCCGGATGAGGTAAAGCAGGAGGTCCAGGGGACCTTCGAATTCTGGAAGGATCACGGAGAGGTTCAGGAATTTGGTCTCGAAGCCCTTGGGAGGCTCGTGGGCGCGGCCGGGTGTGGGGGGTTCAGGGGGCTGCTGCAGTTCGGGGATCGGATCGTGCATGGGACAAGTGTACTTCCCGCGGGTGCCGAGCTCCCATCACATCTGCGGCTCCCACGGTGAGGCTGGCTTCTCGCAGGGTAATTCCTAAACTGCGGCGACCTGCTTGCCCCTGAACGTTGGTCCAGTCTTCGGTTCGTTAATGCTAAGTTCAGCTGAACTCTGCAAATTCCGAGGTGTCATGTCCGAGTCCAGGAGGTCTTCCATGGGGAACTGCACGGGATGGAGTGCGGCGGCGCTGCTGCTGGTGGGATTCCTGGGCTGTTCGGGCTCCTCCTCGGGAGAGCAACCTCCACCCCCTCCACCCCCCACCCACCCGCTTGTGGTGGACCTCAGGGCCTTCCAGGACCAGCTGGTCCAGCGCCATCCCAATCCCTTTTTCCAGCTTTCCAAGGTGGAGTTCGAGGCCCAGGTGGCGGCCCTGGAGCGCGAAGTTCCCAGCCTGGACACGAACCAGTTCCTGGCCCGATGGCAGCGCCTCCTTGGGGCCCTGGGGGATGAGCACACCTCGGTCACCTTCAACGAATTCAGCGCCTTCGCCCTGCCCTTGGGCTTCCAGTGGGCAGAGGGGAAGCTGGTGGTGGTGCAGACGGATGCGTCCCATCGGGACCTGCGGGGACGGGTGCTGGCGCGTCTGGGGGGCCGCACGGTGCCGGAATTGGTGGAGGCCCTGCGCCCACTGGTGCCCCATGCCATGGACGGGTGGTTTCGGCACGTGATGGCGCTCAGGTTGCGGGAGTTCGTCCTGCCCCTTCAGGCCTTGGGGACCCTGCCCGGAGGACCCCTCGCCTGCGAATTCCTGGATGCCCAGGGGGGGAGTGTGCAACGCACCTTTGCCATGGGGAATGCGTCCCTGGAGCCCAGAACCCCGCTCCTGCGGGACCAGGAGCCGGCCTCGAACTATTTCCACCGGCTGCTGGATGGGAATCGGGTGCTCTATGTGCGCTACCGGCGCTGCTCCGAGATGGCCAATCCAACCATGACGGCCTTTTCGGCCCAGGTGGCGGAGCTCCTTCAGGCCCAGGGAGCCCGCCGCCTCATTTTGGACCTGCGGGGCAATCCGGGGGGCAACTCCCGACTCCTGGATCCCTTTGTCCAAAGCCTGGCTTCCTCCCCATGGAACGCTCCGGACCGTTGCGTCGTGCTCATCGACGCTGGGGTCTTCTCCTCGGGGATGTTCAATGCCGTTGCCCTTCGCAGCCAGACCCGGGCCACCTTCCTGGGGGAACCCGTGGGGCAGGCCTATGCCCAATATGGCGATGTGATCAGCTCCACCCTGCCCAGCGGCCGCAGGGTGGGCATCAGCTCCAAATACTTCAACCTCGCGCCTCCCGGAACCAGCGATCCCTTTCACACGTCCTTGGGGCCGGACCGGGTGATCCAGGAAACCCTGGCGGATGTGCGGGCTGATCGGGATCCCGTGCTGGAGGCGGCGCTGAAATAGGTTTGCCTTCGAAAGGGATTGAGTGCATCTCGGCAGCGTTCGCTGTGGAAGGCGCACCCGGGCATGCCCGTGCCCAATGGCCGGCAGACCTGGACCTGACGCCCCAGGCGTCCGAGCCCGCGAACCGGGCGGTGTTGATGGGATGGTTCGGCACGTTCAGCGGGCTTTCGGTGCATGTGTGTCGGAGTCATAGATTGCGATAATTTTTCTATAGCCATCCTCACCGACGAGATGCGAAAAAATGGACTTCATTTCCTGTACATCCCTGCGAGAAAACCATTTTGGCATATCTACAATTGCAGCTTCGAGTGTGGGAATCTCTTCAAAAAAGCTTACGCAGACGCAGGTCGCAAGATCCTCATCGACGGATTGACCACCGGGTTGTTCACAGCACCAAAAAGCAAATTGATAGATTCTTGAAATCAAGTCATGGTTTTCTGGATGCCGATACGATTCTTTGAATAGGTCTGTCAACTCGTTCCAAAGTTGGTAAATGGACGTAATGTTCTCGAACCGTTCAATTTGATCGGGAAAACGAGAAAGGGCTTCGATGTCCCAACTATGGGTTGTCATTGTGTGAAACACCTAACGAAACCGAGATCACCAGCGCGGTAGCCCGTAATGTCAGGGGGCTGGTGGGAATCAATCGGTGGCTACTGCACCCGAGCTTTTAAGTCGGTTGGACCGACGCTTAGTTTATGAACCGCTGCATCCCGTGGGGTGGTTGGGTTGGGAAAGATGGTGTGGCGGGCGAGCTTGTATGGCTATAGTTTGTGGAACCGTACCGATCATACATGGAAGATGGTGGGTTTTGAACGGTGGTCGGAGGAATTCCGCATGGGCTGGCTTTGTGAAAGTTATGCCGCGGACTTAGGAGGGTTGAGGGCTTTGCGAAGGTCTTGAGTAAACCGGAGTACTGGCCTGTACCCACATGGGGAGAGGTGTCATCAAGAACTTCAGTGGTGATTTTGGAGGGTGGGTCGGATTGAAAGGTTGTTTGGCCCAATACTGTTCACTTTGCCGTACTTGTATCTTAAAAAATCAGATCTGGAACCCAAATTGCATATATATGGATAACCTAAAATTAGGCCTGAGTTCCTTTTTCGTAGGCTTTGATTTTCCAGATTTTGTTTTTAAGTTCAAGCGTGTACGTTGCACCGCCTACACCAAGTAAATGCATGTCATACCGAATGTGGACGAGTGCAGTTGTTGGTGAGGTCGATTTGACAGAAGTTACTGTGATCAGTATTCCTTGTACCTTGTCTTGTTTATGTACAATGCTGCCGCTAGTAGATTGGGAACGAACTGCTGAGGATCCCTTATAAAAAGAGAATCCCGTGGTGGTGATTCTCTCGATGAAATCATCTGGAGGGTCAGTATTGTTGGGGAAAAGTATAAAAAATGTTTTGCCTTCGAATTGTTTCGAATATCGTATATAGTGATTTATAACGGTTTCCAGAAGCTGTGCTTCCAATTTGGGCGACTGGGGTGGGAGGAAAACGTGAACAGGTGGCGATAGTGCCAAAGGAACTGCAAGAAACGAATTAAATAAATAGCGTATTGACATGGGTGGCGCCTAACGACCGACATAACCGGACCAGTAGCCGCAGGCTACTGGTTGAGTCGCCGAAGGCGGCGGTGTTGATGGACTGTTGAGGCCACCGCGATACTGCTGACTGTCATGGAGCATCGTAACTCCGTTTGATTTCAAGCTTTGAGAGGCAATCCTTGCTGTCAAATACCCAAATGGATTCAACATCTGTCCGCGTGAGGGAATAGTAGTATCCGAGGTGAACGATGACGTATTTCTCTCCAGGCTGAGAATCAATGTTGAGCATGGATGACGTGATGTGATCGGCGATTTGTGGGCCATGAACTTCCCAGCCTTTGGCTGCGCCAGCGGCTTGCAGGTGCTGGATTGATGACCCAGGCGAAACTTGAGCTAGAAGCCATTTCTGTAATACCCAATTTGGCCAACGAAGCGGATTTGAGGCCAGCGCAAGGAAGAATGAGCCGACAAGAACGCCAACAAGAATGCGCCATGCTTTGAGGGTGGGCTTCATGCGCGGCCAAACTCCGTCCCAGCCCTAGCCGCAGCCGCAGCCGCCCTGGAAATCCGCCCTGCGGGCTGCCCGCACCATGCCCAAGCCCTCCCGGGTGATGAGGAGGGCCAGGACCAGGGCGGCCGTTGAATCCGCCCACCAGAGGGAGGGCCAAAGTTCGAAGCCCAGGCTGCCCACCAGGAGGACGGCGCTCAGTTGAAGGCAGGCCAGGCTGCAGGCGGCATCCGCCGCCAGGGCGGCACTGTTCAGCCCCCGGGCCACCCGTCGCTTGGCGCGCCAGAGGAAGACCATGAAGGAGAGGCTGAGGCCGCTGATGACCATGCCTGGGACCGTGGTGTGGGGATGCTCGCGGCGCACAAGCTGGAGGACGGACCCTGCCGTGACGCTCAGGGCCAGGAGGAGAAAGAGGATCCCGATGATCCGGGTGGCCCGGCGCTCCCGTTCCAGGTCGCCTCCCTGAAGCCGCCACAGCACCACCATGGCCGACCCCACCTCCACCAGGCTGTCCAGCCCGAACCCCGCCAGGGAGATGGAACCGTCCGAAAGGCCAAAGGTGATGGAGACCCCACCTTCCACCAGGTTGTAGAGCACGGTGATCCAGGCCAGGACCAGGGCCCGGTGCTGCCACTCAACGGGAGTGGGCGGGGGTGGAAGGCAGGAGGGGGAGCTGCAGGCACAGGACATGCTCAATAGAATTCCGAGGGCTGTCACCGAGGGCAAGGAATCTATTCTAACCTTACAGAACTGGTAAGACTTCCGAGGTCCCCATGCCCCGCGTCATCAACATCGAGCCCACCCCCAACCCGGATGCCCTGAAGTTCCTGGTGAGCCAGCGGCTGCTGCGCACCGGCGTCCGTTCCTTCCGCGACTTCGGGGAAGCCGTGGGGGATCCCCTGGGTTCGGCCCTCTTCGCCCTGGGCTCCGTGACCTCCGTCTTCTACATGGACCGGTTCGTCACGGTGAACAAGGAAACCGGCGCCAACTGGACCGACCTCATCGACCCCGTCTGCGATGTCCTGGAGGACTACGATCCCCCCGAGGAGGATGGACGCACGGCCACCCTTCCCGCCGGGGCCGATGCCGATGCGCGGTTGTCCAGAATCATGGAAGTGCTGGACCAGCGGGTGCGCCCCGGATTGGCTGGGGATGGCGGCGGCCTGGAGGTGGTGGGATTCGATGGCACCACCTTGACCATCAGCTACCAAGGCGCCTGCGGCTCCTGCCCCTCCGCCTCCGGGGGCACCCTGCAGTTCATCGAAACTCTCCTGCGGGATGAAGTGGATCCTGCCCTTCGGGTGGTGAGCTACTGACGGTCAGGCTTCAGGGGGCCTACCGGAGCATTCCCGGGCCCCCTACTTCCACACCAGGCGGTGGCGTTCGAGGTTGCTCTGGGCGTCCATCTGGCCAGCGGCCACCAAGTCAGGCAGGTTCTCGGGCAATTCCGCCACGGCTCCTTCCTGGGGAAAGGCTTCCGTGGGGGTGACCATAAGCCAGGAGCCTGGCTGGGTGCGCTGGGCCGTGTCGTGACATGCTTCCGCCAATTCCAGGACCTTTTCCCAGGTGGCTGCCTTGGGGAGGGTGGGCACCAGGGGGAAGGCCGCGGCGCCAAGGGAGCAGGTGCAGCGGAGCACCTTGCCCTCCTCCACCGCAAATTCATGCTTGGCCACCGCAGCCAGGATGCGCTCCGCCAGGACCCGGGCCTCCTGGCGGGAGGCTTCCCGGGCCACCACCAGGAAGCTGTCCTGTTCGAAGCGGATGACGGCGTCGGAGCCGCGGCTGCTGCGCTGCAGCACGCCCTTGAGCTCCTTGAGCACATGGTCCGAGGCGGCAAAACCATGGTCCAGGGTGAGCTGCTTGAACTGGTCCACACCCACCTTGAGGAGGACGAGGTCCCCGTTGGTAGGGGGGACCGTGGTGCTGCCCAGCATAAGGTCACGGTAGCCCCGCAGTGTCTGGGCGGCATCCATGGGCAGGGACACCTGCACGTAGCGGCGGTTGGGGAGGCCCGTGAGGGGATCCGTCAGGGAGAGGTTCGTCAGGGAACCCTCCATCTCCGAGATCCTGGCCTCGGCGGCCTCCAGTTCCTGGGCCTTGACCCCCAGGTTGCGCCGGAGCTCGCGGGTGCGGAGGAGATGCCAGACGAGCAGAACGACCAGGGCACCGATCCAGATCAGCATGGACTCCTTCGGCATGGAGGGAGCGTTCGCAGGGGTAAGGGCCAGCATGGAAGCCTCCGGGAAAGGGCAGGGGTGCGGGATGCATCGAGACCGTCGCTGGTTTGTCGGGAATCGCCTTCATGTCCTTGAGATCTGGCCGGTTTTGGGGCGTTTGAGACTGTCGGGTGCCCAATTGCATCGAAGGGAATGCACCCGATCCGGTGCCCTGCCCTGGAGGACCGACCTTGACTGCCACGACCCTGGAGGCACCCCAAACCATGTCATCCACCCAGCCCGGGCTCCCGGAGCTGCGGCGCTGGTACCAGCTCATGCACCTGGGGCGGGTTCTGGATGACAAGGCCCCCAACTACCTGAAGCAGGCCCTGGGCTGGTCCTACCACGCGCCTTGCGCCGGCCACGATGGCATCCAGCTGGCCCTTGGGCTCAGCTTCCGCACCGGTCAGGATTACCTTTTCCCGTACTACCGTGACCTCCTCACCTGCCTGGCCGGAGGCCTCAGTGCCACGGAGATCATCCTCAATGGACTCTCCAAACGGGATGATCCCGCCTCCGGTGGGCGGCACATGTCCAACCACTTTGCCAAGCCGGAGATCGGCATCCAGAACGTGTCCAGTTGCACCGGGAACCACGCCCTTCATGCCACGGGTTTGGCCCGGGCCGTGAAGACCTACGGGCGGGATGCGGTGGTCTACTGCAGCCAGGGCGAGTCCAGCGTGAGCGAAGGCTATGTGTACGAGGCCGTTGCGGGCGCCAGTCGGGAGAAACTGCCCGTGGTGTTTGTCATCCAGGACAACGGTTACGGCATCAGCGTGCCCCGGCACGAGCAGAGCGCCAACGAGCACCAGGCGGACAATTTCTCCGGGTTCCCCAACCTGCGGATCTACAAGTGCGATGGGAAGGACCCTCTCGACAGCTGGCGGGTGCTGCAGGAAGCGACGGCCTATGCCAAATCCGGAGAAGGGGCGGCCATCGTCCACGCCCTGTGTGTGCGCATCGGCAGCCACAGCAACTCCGACCGCCACGAACTCTATCGGTCTCCCCAGGAACTGGCGGAGGCCAAGGCCCAGGATCCCTTGCCGAAATTCCGCCAGTTCTGCCTGGAGGCGGGCATTCCGGAGGAGGACCTGAGGGCCATCGAGGCCGGGAACCTGGAGGAGTACCAGAAGGCCAGCCACCGCGCCGTGGCCGCCCCGGATCCGGATCCCGCCAGCATCTACGACCACGTCCTGCCCGAGGGATGGGTCTCCGGGGCCTTCCCCGAAGGGCTCCATCAGGCCACGGGCAGTCCCATCTCTCTGCTGACGGCCATCAACCAGACCCTGAAGGAGGAGTTCCGGCATAACCCCGACACCTACCTGTGGGGACAGGATGTGGCCTCCCAGGAGAAGGGTGGCATCTTCAATGTGACCAAGGGCATGCAGCAGGAATTTGGCAGGACGCGCGTCTTCAACGCGCCCATCGCCGAGGACTACATCACGGGCACCGCAGGGGGCTTCTGCCGCCTGGACGATGGGATTCGCGTGGTGGTGGAAGGGGCGGAATTCGCGGACTATTTCTGGCCCGCCGCGGAGCAGCTCATCGAACTGAGCCACGATTCCTGGCGCTCCAATGGCAAGTACGTGCCCAATGTGACCGTGCGCCTGGCCTCCGGGGGCCACATCGGGGGCGGCCTTTACCACAGGCAGAACCTGGGGGGTTTGCTCCCCAACCTTCCGGGCACCCGGGGTGTTGTGCCCGCCTTTGCGGACGATGCTGCAGGGCTTCTGCGCACCTCCCTCCGCAGCCGTGGGGTGACCCTCTTCCTGGAACCGAAGTTCCTCTACAACTCCGCCCAAGCCAAGACCGTGGTTCCCAAGGACTTCGCCGTGCCCTTTGGCAAGGCCCGGGTCCGTCGGGAAGGTACGGATCTGACCATCCTGGCCTATGGCACGCCGGTGCATCTGGCCCTGGAGGCCGCGGAAACCCTGGCCAAGGAGGGGAAGTCCGTGGAGGTGGTGGACCTCCGCAGCCTCTCCCCCCTGGACACCGAAGCCATTGTCCGCAGTGTGCAGAAGACCCACAGGGCCCTTGTGGCCCACGAGGACAAGGTCTTTGGAGGCTTCGGGGGCGAAGTGGCCGCCCAGATCGGCGAACTCTGCTTCCCCTGGCTGGATGCCCCGGTGCTCCGGGTGGGGAGCACCTTCACGCCCGTGGGCTTCAACCGGATCCTGGAGCGGGCCATCCTGCCGGACACGGAACGGGTGCTGGCGGCAGCCCGCAAGGTGCTCGGGTTCTGACCGAATGGACTGGCCCGCCACGGGTCGTCCGTCAACCCTTCAACCGCTGGTGCGTAGTCTGGGGTCATGCACTGTCCCAGGAGAACCCGTGCCAAGGTCCTTGTTCCGCTTCCTCCACCCCTCCCGCATGGCGGTGGCCCTGCTGCTCGCCCTGTGCTTCCTGGGGTGTGCCCCCCCGGACTTCGGTCCCGCGTACAAGGCGCGCGTGGTGGCCAAGCTCGAGCAGCGCTTGGCCCAGGAAGCCTATGCGCCCGGCGTGGACTTCACCCGCTGGGCCGCTGCCCGCGCGAAACACCAGCAGACCCTGGATCGGGCCTCGTCGCCAACCGCCTTGGAGCGAAGCCTGAACGAGGCCCTGAATTCCTTCGGCATAAGCCACCTGAGGGTCTACACCCCCGAGGCCTACCGAGCCTCCCAGCAACGCTCCCTGGTGGCCACCCTCGGGTTGGCGGTGCTCCGGGAGGGGGACCAATGGTTTTTGGCCCGGGTCTTTGAAGGGGGACCCGCCCATAAGGCCGGACTGCAGCCCGGAGACAGGCTCCAGGGGCTTCCTTTGGAGGGACCTGCCCGGGAGGTTTTCGGTCCCCGGGAGGAAGGTCGGGTGGTGAAGGTCACCTTCACCCGCAATGGACAGACGGAGACCCGCGCCTTGACCATGGCGCCCCTGGTCCTCACGGAGGCGCCCTCCATTCGCAGACTGGATGGAGGGGTGGTCGTGCTGCGCATCCCTTCCTTCGACAAACAGCGCTATGCACCCAGGACGGTGGAGGCCCTGCTGGGAGAAGCGCGGGGGGCCAAGGCCCTCATCCTGGACCTGAGGGACAACGGCGGCGGAGCGGTGAACCACGCGGCCCATCTGCTGTCCCACTTCTTCGAGAAGGGCCGGGAGTTGTTCCACTCCATCGACCGGAAGGCCGCCGCCGCAGGCCAGGTGAGGCATCGCTACAAGGCCAATCCGCCGGCCCAAGGTCCCTTGACCCTTCCCATGGCTGTTCTGGTGACCCCCAACAATGGCAGTGGGGGGGAACTTGTGCCGGCGGTGCTCCAGGAACGGGGCCGGGCGAAGGTGCTGGGCATGAAGACCATGGGGGCGGTGCTGGGTTCCAGGACCTACGGACTCGACCTGCGCTGGGGTGCCCAGTTGCCGATCATGGAGGTCCTACCCCCCTCCGGTCGCTCCCTGGAAGGCCGAGGTGTGACCCCCGATGTCGTACTGTCCGCGGACCGACTGTGCCCGGATGATCCTGCCTACCAGGAAGCGCGGCGGGTGCTGGGGCTTTGATCTGGGAGGACTGACGGGAATCCCGGTCGAGGGATTCCATCCGCGATCAAGGCCGTGGATGGAATCCATGGACAGGGCGAGCTGGGCTGGCGGAAGGGTGAGGAGGCGCTTTGGGCTCACCGTCCCTCCATCCACCCTTCCACCCCCTCGATGACATCCCGAACCCCAGGGCCGAAGCGGGCGTTGCTGAGCCAGTCGAGGCCTGGGGGGAGGGCCTCCAGGGCGGTGCGGACCTTGGCGCGGTGGCCCTTTTCGGCGCGGGGGATGGCCTGGGGACTGGGGATGTCCTTCACCTGCAGGGGGTCGGCGAGGTCCGGCAGCCAGCGGCGGAGGCGGGTCTGGGTCCAGGCCCAGTCCTTGGGGGCGTGGGGTTCGGGGTCCTGCCAGAGGGCGCTGTCGCCGATGAAGGTGCGCAACTGCATCAGGTCCGGGGGGGCGCAGCCCTTGTCGATCCACGAGGGCACCAG
>CAZPUI010000139.1:0-10354 GCA_964589695.1 uncultured Solibacteraceae bacterium
TGACGACCGTGATCCAGGACCGCCGTCCCCAGGTCATGGCGGTGGAATCCCCCTTCATGGAAAAGAACGCCGCCACGGCCCTCAAGCTGGGTCAGATTCGCGGAGGCATCCTTCTAAGCGGTGCCCTGCAGGGACTCCCCGTGGGCGACTACAACCCCATGCAGGTCAAGAAGGCCGTGAGTGGCTATGGCTGGGCGGTGAAGGAGCAGGTGGGCCGCATGGTGCAGGTGATCCTCAGCCTGAAGGAGGACCTTCCCGCAGACGCTGCGGACGCGGCCGCCGTGGCCATCGCCCACCTCCTGGCCACCCGCAAGGGATGAACGGCACGAGGGGCGCCCTTGGGCGCCCCATTCTGCCGCGCGAGCAAGAGGTTCCGGATTCCTCCGTCGCGGATGGGGCATGCGTATAGGTAGCCCCTTGGTGTGGGTTGAAGGTGTATGTTCGTCCCGGGCAAGAAGTTAGGCCTCAGTCTCCACCCGCACAAGAGGTCATTTCTGCCCGCCCAAACCCGCCTGGAGACGGGCCACCACGGGGCCAGCCTCGGAGGTGGGGAGGGCACAGGTCCCCTGCTCGCACAGGTACAGCATCGCCCCCCCGGGGCCACTGGGCCGATCCTGCAGCCAGGGATGACCGCCCTCCTGGGTGCCGAAGGCCATGCCGCCTCGCCCCAGCCATACGGCCCGCAGGGCCGCCCCCAGGGTTTCTGGCCCCTCCGTGGACAGGGCGGCCAAATCGAGCCGGGGGCTTGCGATGCGGTCATAAGCGTTCAGCAGTCCCAACCAAGGCGCCACACTTTCATCCAGCTGCGCCCCCACGGATTCCATGTCCCGAACTGCAGCAGCCTCGAAGTCCGGGCGCTGAAGGTGGGCCCCCAGCCTGACCAAGCCCTGGACCGCCAGGGTGAGGCCAGAGGGCGTGGCCTGGTCGTGGCCAGCCTTGATCCGAACCAGCAGGTCCGGCGTGCCCAGGGCGGTGGTGAAGAACCCGCCCTCGTCCTTGTCCTCGAATTCCCGAAGCACCACCTCGGCCAGGGACGCGCCCCACTGGAGCCATGTGAAGTCGAAATCCGTTTCATAGAGATCCACCAGGGCCACCATCAGGGCTCCGTAGTCCTCCAGGAAGCCGGGCCCCAGGGTTCGCCCCTGGCGCCAGCCACGATGGAGCACGCCCTCCTTCCAGAGGTGCGCACGCAGGAATGCCGCACAGGCCTGGGCGGCCTCAAGGTAGGCAGGGTCGGCCGTCACCCGATGGCCCAGGGCCAGGGCCGAAAGGGCAAACCCGTTCCAGGCCACCAGGACCTTGTCGTCCTTCCGGGGCCTGGGTCGCTGGCTCCGGCGGGCCAGAAGCCTGAGGCGATCCCCCTCCAGGGATTCGAAATCCGCCTGGGGGGCCGAAAAGCGATGGAGCACCGAGGTGCCATGTTCGAAGTTTCCCGAAGGCGTCACCCCATAGGCCGCGCCAAAGGCCGCCGCGCGATCCCCGAGCACTTCGGCCACCTGGGCGGGGGTCCACACGTAGAAGCGCCCTTCCTCCCCTTCGGAATCCGCATCTTCCGCACTGTGGAAGCCCCCCTCGGGATCCCGTAGATCCCGGAGCAGGTAGTCCAGGGTGTTCCGGGCCACCTGCAGGTACCGGTCCCGTCCAAAGGCCTGGTGGGCCTGGAGGTAGACACTGGCCAGCAAGGCATTGTCGTAGAGCATCTTCTCGAAGTGGGGCACGAGCCAGCGCCCGTCCACACTGTAGCGGGCGAAGCCGCCTCCCAGCTGATCGCACATGCCCCCATCCGCCATGGCCTCCAGGGTGCGGTGGACCATGGCCTGGTCCCGGGCGGTGCCCCGGCGAAGCAGCAGTTCCAGACCCATAAGGGGGGGGAATTTCGGTGCGGCCCCAAAGCCACCCCAGCGCGGATCAAAACTGCCCCGCAGGTGCTCCAAGGCCCGCTGAAAGACGGAGGGTCCCGGCAGACCCCGGCCTGGACGGGGCTGCGCCAGGCGCCGAAGGCCCTCCGCCAGGCTGTGGGCATCCTTGAGCAGGTCCTCCCGCTCGTGGGCCCACAGCTGGGCGATGCGCTCCAGGAGTGGACGAAACCCGGGCATTCCGTACCGGGACTCGGGGGGGAAGTAGGTGCCCCCATAGAAAGGCCGAAGATCCGGCGTAAGCCAGACGCTGAGGGGCCAGCCCCCCCTGAGCCCCATGAGGTGCACCGCAGACATGTAGAGTTCGTCCAGGTCGGGGCGTTCTTCCCGGTCCACCTTGATGGCCACGAAGTTCGCGTTGAGCACCTCCGCCACACCGGGGTCCTCGAAACTCTCCCTTTCCATCACATGGCACCAGTGGCAGGCGCTGTACCCCACGGAGAGGAAGATGGGCACCTCCCTTCGGCGCGCCTCCGCCAGGGCCTCGGGCCCCCAAGGGTGCCAATCCACGGGATTGTGGGCGTGCTGCAGCAGGTAGGGACTGTTGCTGTGGATCAGGCGGTTGGTGGGTGTGGGCATTCAGTCCTCGCATCTGCCCCTTGGATGCCTCCCGCCTTGAGATGAATGCGGGTTCACCGCCCACGCATCTGCGGCTGCTCTACCCCGATCAGGGGACTCTCGCCTGACCCTCCTGCTGGCTGCTGCGATCCAGATCCAGGATGCGGCCCGTGGCGTAGGGTTTGGTGATGTAGGCGTGGAGGTTCCGGATCTGGTCCAGCACCTTGGCGGTGTTGCCCAGACACTCCTTAAGGTTGGCCACCTGGGTCTGGGCCGGTGGCACGGGGCTTCGCACGATCTGGTCCACCAGGATCTGGGCCGCGGCCAAGGGCTGGGCAAGTTCATGGGCCAGCCCACCCGCCACCTCCAGCAAGGCCCGGTGCCGTTCCCCCTGGAGGGCGGCCACGTGCTGGCGACTGAGCCGCACCATCATCCGAAGCTTCGCCAAAAGCTCGGGAAAGGCATAGGGCTTCGTGAGGTAATCCACGCCCCCCGCCTCCAGCCCCTCGGTGATCCAGTCCGTACCGATGCGCACGGCACTGATGAAAATGAGGGGGGTTGCGCCGTTCAAGGGAGTAGCCCGGATCCTGCGGCAGGCCTCGATCCCATCGATGCCCCCCTGGAGGCTGACATCCATGAGGATGCCTTCGTAACTTTGGGCCTCGCAGGCCGCCACCGCATCCTCACCCCGGGACACCATGGTCAGGACAAAGGGCTGGTACTTCAGTTCCATCCCCAGGACCTTCAGGTTGCCGGGCAGGTCATCCACCACCAGGATCTGACCCGGTTGCCTTTCAGTGGGAGCATAGGTAGGGAGCATGGGAGCCTCAGGGCGAATGCCGCCTCATCGGCCCCCCTGCGGCTACCGCTTGAGATTGAGCGTTTCCTGCAGCAGTTCGTCGGAGGAGGAGACGATGCGGCTGCTCGCCTGGTAGCCCCGCTGGGCGATGATGAGTTTGGTGAACTCCTCCGCCACATCCACATTGGAGAGTTCCAGGTTGGCCCCCAGGATCGTGCCGCGGCCACCCTGGTTGGGCGTCCCCACGTTGGGGGCCCCGCTGGCAAGGGTCTCGGACCAGAGGTTGTCCCCCACTTTGGAGAGTCCCCCGTTGTTCCCGAAGGTCGCGAGCCCCACCTGCCCCAGGGGAATGGTCTGTCCGTTGGTGAAATTGGCCGTGATGACACCGTTCTGGTCCACCACCAGGCCTCGCACGGCCCCCGCGCCATAGCCGTCCTGGGTGCTGGCGGTGGTGGCCGAAGGGGAGGAGTAGCCCGAAATGCTGGGCGCGGGCGGGTTGCCTTCCCAGATGTTCCAGGAGATGGGGGGGTTGCTGGCGCCGTTGCTCCAGGAGGTCAGGGTGAGGACGGGATTGGCCGTCGAGGCGGGCGTCGTCAACTGACCGGTGGCATCGAACACGACCTGGGCCGGAAAGCCACTCACCGTGGCGCCGCCATCGGTGCTGACATTGAGGCTCCAGGTGCCCGTGGTGGCGGTCTTGGTGTAGGTGAAAAGGATGCTGTGGGAGGCGCCCAGGCTGTCGTAGACCTGGACCGGGGTGGAGTAGACCGTTCCAGTGGCCGCGTTGGCATCCAGGTTCGTGACGGTGCTGATGTTGGTGGAGGGCGCGGGCTGGGAAATGGTTCCCATGTTGATCCGGATGGGAGTCACGGCCCCGTTGGGGGCCAGGGTGGTCCCGGTCCGGTTCCACCCGAGCACCTGATTCCCGTTGGGATCGGAGAGGTAGCCATCCTTGTTCAGGGAGAAATTGCCGGCCCGGGAGTACGAGGTCCCGCCATCCTTCGTGCGGACCATGAAGAACCCCAGGCCACTGATGGCCATATCCGTCACGCTGCCCGTGGAGGCAAAGGAGCCTTGCCCGAAATTCTGGGTCACCGACCCCAGGCGGGTGCCCAGTCCGATCTGGATGGGGTTGCCATTGCCCTGGGTGGCGGACCCCCCCAGGGAGGAATTGAAGAGGTCCTGGAAGGCACAGGAGGACCCCTTGAACCCCACCGTGTTGAGGTTGGAGAGGTTGTTGCCGATCACGCTCAACGCGCTGGCGTTGGAAGACAGACCCGAAAGGCTGGCATAGAAGGATGAATACAGGCTCATGGCAATCTCCTAGGCTCAGGCCGCAATTTCTGTGACATCGGAAAGCAGGAAGCGTTTGCCGCCTGCGAAGACGTAGATGGCCCCATCGAGGAACAGGACCGAATCGATCTTGGCGAAGGCCGAAGTCGAGGCCCCCACATCCTTCCCCTCGGCATTCTTGGCCGAGACTTCCACCTTGTACTGACCGTCGCCAAGCTTCTCGCCCTTGAGGTCGAGGCCGTCCCATTCCACGGTGTGGCTGCCGCTCGCCAGCTTGCCCTTCTCGATGATGGCCACGATCTGGCCGTTCTTGTCCTTGATGGTGAGGTTCACCTCGGCGCCCTCGGCCAGGTCGAGGCCGATGACGGCCTTTCCCCCCTGAAGCTCCACGGAGGAGGAGGTCAGTCGCGCGCGCTTGCCCACCATGTTGGCCGCCTGGGCCTGGAAGAGCCCGTGGTTCTGCACCTGGAGCCCCTGGAGGAGCTCGTTGGAATTCTGCAGCTGCTCCAGGGTGGCAAACCCGGTCATCTGCTGAACCATCTGGCCCGTGTCCTGGGCCTGGTTCGGGTCCTGATTCTTCAACTGCGCCACCAGAAGCAGGAGGAAGGCATCCTTGTCGATGGATTTGGAGACCTTGCGCTCGGCCTGGGTGCCATAGGTGGAAGAGGTGGTGGGTGTGATCTCGGTGCTCATCGTTTCACTCCGCGCTCGGTTTATCAGGGACCGTGCCAATCATGCGTAGACTTCGATCCTGTAGGCGCTGAGCAGGGTGGGCGTCGTGGACACGGGCATTTCCTGCAGGGAACCTGCCCCCGTGGGCACCGCCACCAGCTTCCGGGTGGGCCGGTCGGTCGGACCTTCCTGGGAGTGCTGACCCCGGTGACCGGACTGGAGCTCAAAACTGCCCAGACTGAGGCCCTGCTCCGCCAGGGAGGCTTCCAGGAAGGCCCGATGGCTGGTGAGGACCGGCACCGAGGCGGCATCGGAAGCCCAGAGCTGCGCATGGACCTGGCTGCCTTCCATCTTCAGACGGATGATCACCTTGCCCAGGGCTTCGGGATGCAATTGCAGCTCGGCCCCCTGTTCCTGGTGCTTGAGAATCCACTTGATGGACCCTTCCACTTGCTGGAAGACGGCACTGGAGCGAAGGGTCTGGGCCGGTGCGGCCGTGAGGGCCTTGGCTTCGGCCAGCCTGTTCAGGGCCACGCCCCCCCCCACGGCCAGGGGAACCCCTGAGCCTGGGTTCAGGACTTTGGGTTCAGTCTTGGCGAAAAGGATGGCGGCCCGAGCCTCCCGCACCTGGGAGGCCGCCAAGGTGGCGGGGATTTCCGAGGCCGCGGGCCGCGTCGGTGTGGCCTGGGCATTGGCCGCCACGGCCTCGGGATGCTGGGCCAAATCCCTGTCCCGGCCCGGTGGCCGAGGAGATTCCTGGGACTGACGCACGGGCAAGGGTGTATCCAGGGCAGGTAGAGGCCTGGCCATCAATTCGCGCAGTGGCATGGCGGCGGGACCCGCAGCTGGTGGCTGGGTGGGCGCGGCCTGGCCGGATTTTGGTTCGGAAGGGGTCAAGGCCGGGGCCTTCTCCCCAGGGGTGGTGGGGGCCGCGGAGGCAAGGAACTGGCCCTCCACGCGGTGCACCAGCCTAGGCCCCTCCGATGCCTTGGAAGCGATCGACTGCGGCACCTGTTGTGCCTGGGCCCCTGGAGCCTCCTCCACGAGCACGGCCATGGCATCGCGGGTGACCTGGACACCGACCTCCGCGGTCTGTGTCTGGACCTTGGTGTGTGGCGTGCCAGCCCGGGTGACCGGGGGTGCCGCTTCCCCCTCCATGGGCTCCGCGGTTGGCTTATCCGTGGGGGCAGCCTCCTTGGGTGCCGTGTCCCGGGGGGCGCCTTCGGGTTCACCCTTCGGCGCAGCGCGTTCCGTGCCGCGTTCGGGGGCGGTGGTGCGCGGAGACCAACGCTCCGCGGCAGCTGGGGCTTCCGGGATCCCGGACTCCACCCTGACCGACGGTTCGGGGGGCGCCACAGTGGCCGCCGGTGCAGGGAGAGCCATGCCTCCCACCCATTGGGCCAGCAATCCCGCGAAGCCAGGGTCAAGCCCCTCCCCCAGGGATGGGCCCTCGGAGCGTACCTGGGGTGGGGCAGGCGCCCCCGATGAGGGGCCAACCTTCACGGACTGGAGCATGGTTGCCTCCTTCCCCGCCATCGGGGTGGAGGTCAACCGCACAGGTCATGCCGAAAGTTGGGGCAATTCCCGCCTACCGTGCGGCCTTGGGCTTGGTGGACCCGACCTTTTCAAGGAGCCGTCCCACCAGCTTGGGATCCAACTGGCCCAGGGCCTCCAGGACCTTGGCCGCCTTCTTCGGAGGGATGGTGCCCAACACCCCGATGGCCATGTCGGGGTTCAGCCCGTGGAGTTCCTTGAGGGCCGCTGCCCCGCTGGTGGGTTCCATGGCCTCATAGGTGCGGACCATCTGGGGATCCACGGGCGGGCGGGTCCGGAGGGCCTCGAATTTCTCCTGGGCCTCCTGCAGGGCCTTCTCCTTCTCCTGGAGGGAGGTGCGGTCGGCATCCAAGGCGCCCTGGAGGGTCAGCAGGCGCTGTTCCAGTTCCCTCAGTTCCCGTTCCTTCTGTGCCACCGCTTTTTCCCGGGCCTGGAGTTTCTCCGCCAACTCGCCCACCTTCACCCCCTCCCCCACCGCGGGTCGGGCATCCTGGGCCCCCAGCCAGATCACCCCTGCTGAAAGCACCAGGGGCGCAAGGACCCATATCCAGCTTCGATTCAGGTTCATGGGTTCACCTCCACCGCGGAGACGGGGACAGGTCGGGTGGTGAAGCGGTAGCGCAGGATGGCCAATTCGTCGGCCACGCCCTGGTCTTCCTTCAACATCTCGAAATCATGCTGCTCCCGGCGCTGTTCCTTGAGCCGCAAAAGGGTCAGGTGGGCCTGGTGTGCCTTGAGCAGCGCCAGCCGGGCCCCGGACACCCGAGCTTCGGCAGCCCGGAGCGCCTCCTCCGCCTGGACCAACCTGCGCTCCAGCACCACGAGGTAGCGCTCCACGGCCCGTCGCAGATCCACATCCACCACTCCACCGGGCTCGACCCTGCGGGCCTCCAGGGTGCGCTCCTGGGCCTTGCGCAAGTCCTCGACCAGGGCCTCCGCCTCGGCTTGAAGGGCCAGCATGCGGGCCAGGTGGCGTTGGGCCTCGTCCTCCAGGGACTTCCTCAGTTTCAGGAGGGATTCCAGACGGAACCTGAAGCGCCGGGCCATGCTAGTTCACCGGATTGAGGTAGGGGGCCAGGTCCACCCCGAAGATGCGGCCCATGTCCAGGAGGGTCTCCCGGTAGCGGGAGGGCTCGGAGACGGCCTGGCGAAGGAAGGCCTGGATGGCGGGCTGGAACTGGATGGCCTGGTCGATGGCGGGGCTGGAGCCCTTGGTGTAGGCCCCGATCTGGATGAGGTCCTCGGCGTCCTGGTAGGTGGCCATGAGGTCCCGGATCTTGGCGGAGAGTTGCTTCTGCTCCGGCAGGGAAAGGGTGCTGAAGAGGCGGCTGAGGCTACCCAGCACATCGATGGCGGGATAGTGATTCTTGGAGCCCAGCTTCCGGGAAAGGATGAAGTGACCGTCCAGGATGCCCCGCACCGCATCGGAGATGGGCTCGTTCCTATCATCCCCCTCCACGAGCACGGTGTAGATCCCCGTGATGGACCCCATGCCTTCGAAGGTACCCGCCCGTTCCATGAGCCGGGGGAGCAGGGCAAACACCGAGGGGGTGTAGCCGCGGCTGGAGGGTGGCTCTCCGGCGGAGAGACCCACTTCCCGCTGGGCCATGGCGAATCGCGTGACGCTGTCCATCATGAGCAGGACGTCGCGACCTTCCCGCATGAAGAACTCCGCCACAGCGGTCCCCGCCAGGGCGCAGCGCAGGCGCAACAGGGGTGTCTGGTCCGAGGTGGCCACCACCACCACGCTCCGCTTCAGACCCTCGGGGCCAAGGTCGTGCTCGATGAATTCCTTCAGTTCGCGGCCCCGCTCTCCCACCAGGATGATGACGTTCACCTCCGCGGTGGTGTTGCGGGCGATCATGCCCAGCAGGGTGGACTTCCCCACACCGGACCCCGAGAAGATACCCACCCGCTGGCCCTTGCCCAGCGTCAACATCCCGTCAATGACCCGCACCCCCGTGGCCAGGACTTCGGTGATCATCCGCCGCTTCATGGGATTGGGGGGTTGGCCCTGAATGGGCACATAGGCCTCGGGTTCGATTTCGGGACCACCGTCCAGGGGCCTTCCCAGGGGATCCACCACCCTGCCCAACAGGGCGCGGGAGACGGGCATCTCGGGGAGGTGACCCGTGGCCTGGACCAGCTGGCCGGGCCGAAGGCCCTCCGTCTGCTCGATGGGCATGAGGAGGACCTGGCGCTCGTTGAATCCCACCACTTCCGCCGCGATGCGGCGCCCATCCTCCATGCGCACCACCATCTGCTCCCCAATGGATCCTTCGGGTCCCCGGGATTCCACGATGAGGCCCACCACCTTGCTCACCCGTCCCAGGCGTTCCCCCATGGGCAGGTTCCGGATCTGCTCCAGGAGAGGGTCCAGGTGCATCACGACGGATCCGAGTCCCGGAAACGATGCACCAACTCCAGCAGTCGCTCCCGCCGCCGCTCAAGGGTGGCCTCCAGCACACCCTCCACCGCCTCCAGGCGCAGGCTCCCCCGGCTGAGGGCAGGGTCCCCCGCCAACCGAATGCCCGGGTACCCGATGAACCGATCCCCCAAATGGATCAGATCCTGGGGATTCAGGAAGACCACCAGGATTTCCGCGCCGGGGTTGGCGGGGTCGGGGGAGGCAAAGGGGTGGGAGTTGAGGATATTGTCCAGAAGCGGCCGGATGGATTGGGGGGAGCGTTCGAGCTGCTGACCCGCCAGGTACTCCGCCATGGCCAGGGCGAGGGCCAGAACCTCGTCCTGGGTGGCCTTCTCCGCCAGGAAGGCGATCCTGGACAACTCCTGGAGGTGGGAATCCAGACGCTGAAGGTAGACGACATACTGGCTTTCGCCGAATTCCCGGCCCTCCACCTCCCCGCTGGCGAACCCTTCCTCGTAGGCCCTGCGTGCGATTTCCTGGGCCTCCCGCTCGGCGTTTTGGAGTTTCTCGAAGATGACCTGGTCCGTGGACGCCAAGCGACGGGCATCCTCTTCCGGGGTGGAGAGTCGGTCCCCGATGGGCTGGTCGTCCCCTTCAGCATCGTCCGGGTTGGCATTGACATAGGAGGCCGCGAAGTAGGGGAAGCTGTCGATCTGCTTGTGGGCCGCCTCGTTCGCGGGGATGACGCGTTCAGGACACATAGTCGTCGCCCTGGCCTCCGCCAATGCTGATGACACCCTCTTCTTCCAGCTGACGGACGATCTCCACGATCTCGTGCTGGGCCTTCTCCACATCCTTCAGCTTGATGGGGCCCATGAATTCCATTTCCTCCTTCATCATTTCCACCGCGCGGCTGGACATGTTGCGGAAGAACTGGTTGCGCAGCTCGTCGCTGGTGCCCTTCAGGGCGATGGTGAGCACCTTCTTGTCCACCCGCTTCAGGATTTCGGCGATGCCGATGTCGTCGATGAGCAGGATGTCGTCGAAGACGAACATCAGATCCCGGATGCTGGCGGCCAACTGGGGGTTCTCGTTCTCGATCTTCTCCAGCACCGTGCGGCCCGTGGTGCGATCCATGCGATTGAACAACTCGGCCACGGCCCGGACGCCACCATAGGCCTCGGTGCTGAACTG
>CAZPUI010000140.1:0-10289 GCA_964589695.1 uncultured Solibacteraceae bacterium
CGAGGCCGTGGGCCGCGCCGCCTGGGAACGCGTCCAGGCCCACCACCTGCCCCTCCCGCATCACCCTGGACACGGGGTTTTCGCAGGTCGCGCGGGTGTCCATGTTGACGATGCGGAAGACCTCCTCCAGGGGGCGGTTCAGGGCCTCTGTTAGGGAAAAACCAGTCAACGCCTGGGCCATGGGGTTCATGGTCTGGACCCGACCTTCGCCGTCCGTGGCAATCACCCCATCGCCGATGGATTCCAGGGTGATTCTCAGATTTGCCTCGCTGTCCCGAAGGGCCTGTTCCGCGCGGGATTGCTGCATCCGGCTGTGGATGCCCTGGGCGATCACCAGGGCCGCGAGGCCCAGGGCCACCCCCAGGTAGGTCAGGTAGCGCCGGGTGGCTGTTCGGGTGGCTTGGGCCAATTCCGCCTGGGCCTCGTCCAGGTAGATGCCCGTCCCCAGGACCCAACCCCAGGGCTCGAAATGGCGCACGTAGGCCACCTTGGGGACCCGGACCCGCTCGTCCCCCTTGCGGTACCAGGCATAGTGGACGAACCCTTGGCCCTGAGCCACCGCCTGCTGGATCATCTCCTGGATGTAGAACCTGCCATTGGGGTCCTTCACCCTCGAGACATCCGTATTCTCCAGATCCCTTCGCAGGGGATGGACCACGGAAATGCCATCCCGCGTGACGGCGAAGAAATAATCCTCCCCGGCCGATCCGTAGCGCAGGCTCCGGAGGGTGTCCTTGGCCCGGGCCTGGGCCTGCTCCCGGCTGAGCTCCCCACGCTGCTCCCGGAGGTACAGGACCTGCACCAGGGAGACCACGGTGGCGACCTGTTCCCTTACCACCTGCTCGCGTCCCTGCATCAGGGAGCGTTCCATCTGAGGCAGGGTCAGGCTGAAGGTGGAATGGTAGAAGAGGAGCAGGGTGATGCCCACGGGCAGGACCACCCTCAAAAGGGTGCCGAGCCAGGGTGTGGGAGTCGGGAGGGGGTGGGTCGGCATGCCGGGTGGGATCCTGGAGGGGCGGGGCATTCCTGGGCGGGACCATGGTGGGATTCCCATCCATCGGCGGGTGCGCCGCGGGCGATGAACAATCGTCTAGGCTGGAGGCATGGTGCCCCTGCCGAAGCTTCTTTCCCGGGAACAGGCTGCCTTCCTCCGGCGTCCGCGCCGCGGCTGGGAGGCCCACCTGGGCCAGGTGCGCGCCTTCCTGGGGGAAGGGCTGGCCACCGCAGACCCTGGGCGCCCTGTGCTCGTGCTGGGGGCGGGTTCGGGATTGGAAGTGCCCTGGGGGCGACTCCGGGGTCCGGCGGTGGGCTGGGATGCTGATCCCTGGAGCCGTCTTCGGACCTTCCTACGGCACCACCGGTGGCTGCCCTGGATCTTCGAGGACCTGACGGGCAGCTTTGGCCCCCTGCAGGCCCTCCTTGAGCGCACCCTGCGCCCCACGGGCCTTCCCCACAGCCGCCTCGATACGGCCCGGTGCCGCCTGGCGGGTCTGATTCCAGGGTTGCCGGTGCAGCCCAATGGGCTGGCTTGCCACCTGGAGCGCCTGAGGCCAGGCACCGTGCTGGTGGCCAATGTCCTCGGACAGCTGGGGGTGATGGCCGAACTCCTGGTGGCCTCGGCCTTCAAGCCCCACTCCCCCTGGGAGTCCGATCCGGAGCGGCCGGATCCCCTGGCGGAGGCGGTGGACCGATGGACGTCCCGGGTGTTGGTGTCGGTGCTTGGGCAGCTGGGAGCCTCCGGTGCCGACCTCTGGATGGTCCACGACCGAATGGTCTTCCATGGGGAGGTCGCCCCCGTGCTGGGACCCTCGGCCCCCCACTGGCGGGATCAACTGGAGGGAGGCACCTGGGAGGCTTCGGATCCCTGGGTGAACTTGGATCCCCGACAATTGCTGGGGGGCGCCCCCCTTCGCTGCGAGCGCTGGGTCTGGTCCCTTGCACCGAACCAGCACCACCTCATGGAAGGGCTCAGGTTCGGACCAGGATCTCCTGGCCCGTGCTCAGTTCAGCCAGGGTGCGGTGTTCCGGTGTGAGCACCATGCACAGGAAGGAGATGGGGAAGAGGCACACGGAAACCAGGTGCATGATGGAATAGGCCAGTCGTCGTTCGGGCAGGTCCGCATCCACCAGCAGGCCCAGTCGCCCCATGAGCGGACTCTGGCCCGCCAGCACGATGGGCACCATCATGAGGGTCCACGAGAGGGTGAGGTGCACCAGGATCAGGGCGTACCACATCTCGCGGTAGAGCCGGGTTAGGGGCACTCCGGAGGACAGCACGGCGACGGCCAGGAAGAGGGCGTTGAGCAGCAGCAGCAGCAGGGCCTCGCCGGCCTCCAGTTTTGCCAACACCCAGAAGGACCCCGCCGTGACCTCCAACGCCTCCGGTTCCGCCCATTCCGTGGAGGGGATGGCGGGGGCGACGGGGCCCTCCCCGGGGGGGTCGGGGTGTTTCCACTCCACGGGGGCCACGCGCCCCAGGGCCGGGGCACTGAGGGCGAGGCGTTCGGGTCGGGGTTGACCCTGTTCCAGGGCGCTCGCCTGGAAAAGCAGGGGTCGTGGTAGGGGTGCCCTGGGGAGGCTGAGCCCGCATTCAGGGCATTCCAGGGCCAAGGGTGCCAGGCGGGTCTGGCAACTGGGACAGCTGCGGCGGGGGCTCAAGGCTACCCCAGCAGGGGGATCCAGGAGCCGCGCTCGGCCTTGGGCAGGGTCCTGATGTGGTCCAGCAGGCGCAGTCGGGCCAGCCCGGCCTTGCCCTGGGGCTGAAGGGCATGGGCCAGCACCAGGTTCTCCCGGGCGTCATCCCAGAGCTCCTTGTGGGCATTGAGCTGGGCCATGGTCAGGGCGATCCGGGCCCCCTTCTGCCGCAGCTCGGCCTGTTCGGGGTCGACGTTGAGGAGCAGCAGCACCACCCGCTTGGCTTCATCCAGGTTGCCCTCGGCCACCAGCCGGTCCACGTCCTTGGGGGTCTGGGTAGGTGGTGGCAGGGCCCCTAGCATGTTCTTGGCGCGCTCGATGAGGTTCGGGGCCGCGGGCGAATCGGGTTGCAGCTTGAGCAGCGCCTGGGCATGGAGGTAGCCCAGCAGGGGATCCTCGGGGAAGGCCCGCTCGGAGGCGATGCGGAGGCCCTCCGGGGTCTCTTCCAAAGGCTGAACCTGGGTGCTTCGGGCCACCACGGCGGCCGCAGCCGTCTTGGCTTGCTGGATGTCCTGTTTGAGGCGGGCATCCCGGAGGTAGACCTTCACGGAGAAGAAGGCCACCAGGAGCAGGATCGCCCCACCCCCGATGATGGCCAAAACCTTGGGCGAGGTGGCCCAGGTCGGCAGGGTCACTTTCTTCAGGGCTTCGGGGGGCTCAAGACCCTTGCGGGGCAGGGCCATGGCTTTGGCCTGAACGGCGGCCGGTGGATCGACCGGCGGAGGTTCCGGGGGCGCGGCTTCCACCACCGGGGGTGGGGGTGGCGCGCTCATGGCCTGGGCCATGGACCGGGCCTGGCTGTAGCCCTGGAGGGCCCGCGTGTTGCCAGGGTCCGCCTGCAGGATGCGCTGGTACATCTCCACCGCTTCTTCGAAACGCTGGAACTGCATCAGGCGCTCACACTGGGTCAGGGCTTGTTGGATCTCGTAGTTGGGGGCCGCCGTGGCTGGGGGCTCCGGAGCCCGGGGGGTCGGGATCGGCGGGGGCGGCGGAGGCGGGGCCATGGTGGTGCGGTTGGGATCACGCCGGGCCATCTCCAGGTACCCCAGGGCATCGGAATGATCCGGTCGGGTCTCCAGGACCTGCTCCCACCGGGCCACGGCCTCGGCCACCATGCCCATGTCGTACAGCTGCACCCCGTCCTTCACCAGCTGTTCGAGGCGATCGTAGGTGTCCTCGGTCGGCTCCGAAGCCTGGGCCGCAACCTCCGCCTCGGATTCCTCCAGTTCAGGCAGCGGATCGAGGTACAACTCCCGACGAACCTGCCGGAGATAGCCTTTCACCTGAGGGTGATGGGGGTTCAGGAAGAGGAGGCGTTCCCAGGCGCGCTTGGCATCCTCCAGTTGGCCCATGTCGAAGAGCGTGCAGCCCTTTCTTAGGAGGGTGTCATCATCCTCGGGTTCCGGGGGGATCTCGGGTGGTGGGGCGGGCTGATCCAGGTCCCGGGGGCGGGGGGGCAGGTCCCCTTCCGTGAGGGATTGGGTCTGGCTGCCGGTGCCCTGGGGGGCCGTGGAGCGACCATCCTTGGACCGCTCGGGCAGGGGCGCCGCCTTGATCTCCAGGAGGGGCAGGTCGAGCAGCTTCCGAGCCATGTTGATGTAACCCCGTGCCAACGGATGGTTGGGGTCCTTCTGCAGGGCCTTTTCCCAGCGCTGGTGGGCATCCTCGATGTGGCCTGCGTCATACAGGGTGCACCCCTGTTCGATGAGCTGGGCCACCTCCTTGCGGGTGGCGTCGCTCACTTCCGGGGCCCGGGTGGTGGTGCCTGCCGAGGCGCCGGGGTTGTCTTCGGGAACCTGGTCGTGGGTGGAACGGACATTGAAATGCTGTTTCACACGGTTCAGGCCGGCCTTGGCGATGGCATGGTCGGGGACCCGTTTCAGGATGGCCTGCCAGATTTGCCCGGCCTTGACGATATCCCCCGCCTGGAAGAGGCCTTCCGCTTGGTTCAAATAGGGCTCGAAGGGATCGGCCATGGGTCAGTCCATTCCCGGGTCTTCCATCCGGACCAGGAGCATGAAGGTGCTCTTGCCGCAGGTGAATTCCTGACGATCCATGATCCTGACGGTGCCATCGATCTGCTTGCCTTCCACGAAGGTGCCGTTGGTGGAGCCAAGGTCCGTCAGCCACACCGAACCGTCCCAGTGCACTTCCAAGCGGGCATGGCGGCGGCTGGTCTCGGGGTCCATGGTGATGATGTCCCCCTCCTCCCGCCCGAAGATGTTGATGGGGCGATCCAGGACCCTGACGGTGCTGGCATTGGGGCCGTTGAGGAAGGCCAGGCTGAAACGCATGCCGGGGGGAAGGGAGTCCTTGAGGCCCGCAAGCTGGTGGACCTGGTCCTTGCCTTGGCGGGCGGTGGAACTCCCTTTGAGGGAGCCGGGGAAGGGCTGGGTGAGATTGGGCCCCGGGGCGTCGGGAAGGGGTGGCGGCAGGGGATCCGTGTTGATGCGATCGGGGGGAAGGAGGTCGGGGTTGGAGACCTCGAAGACCATGGCGCACTTGGGGCATCTGAACCGCTTGGTGGCGGCGCCCTGGAAGCGCGCAACGTCATACTGGAAGCGACTCGCACAGGATGGACAGACAACGATCATGCAGGCCTCGGCGGGGTGCCCTTGCAGTGTAGGCGGAATGCCCAGCATACGCGATACGCCGATGGAGATGCGCCAGGACCCATTGGGTTGGAGACGGTGGGCTACTTCTTTCGGCTGGAGGATCCAAAGAAACTGAACCCTTCGTTCAGCTTGGCCTCCGCCGGGGGCTTGAAGCCCAGGACCTTGGCGGGCAGGGTCTGGTTGAGGGTGGTGGATCCCAGCTCCAGATCCCAGCTGTCTCCTCCCCTTGCGATCCACTGGACGTGCCGTGGCAGGAAGGTCTCGCGGTCCACCCAAACGTGAATGGCCTGGAACCGCTTGCGCATCGATAGGCTGCGGGGTCGAAGGGCCAGGTGGTGGGACGCCGCGGCATCCTTGTCCTCCACCAGCTCGATTTGGAAATAGTCGGACAAGTAGCCCAGCTTCTGTCCCAGGCCCAGGAAACGGCGGTCGGCATTCTTGAAGGTGCCGATCTTCAGCTGTTCTCCCTCCCGGGTTTGCGGGTTGTAGGAGAGCAGCAGCTTGGGGGTGACATGGATGATCAGGTCTTCCGGGGGCTGAAAGGCGAAATGGAGGAGTTCCGTGCCTTTCAAATACATCGTCCCCTTGGTGACGGTGGGGGTGCGAAGCATGGACCGCTGGATGGTCAGGGTGAAGGGGGCCGAGAGGGTCAGGGCCTTGGCCTGGGCCCCATCGAAGGCTTCCACCACCTGACGCACGGTGGGCTTGGCGGGTTGGGCCCAAAGGCCCGGCGCGAGGCAGGACAGCAGGGCGATGGAACGCAGCGTGCCCATCATTGGAGGGCCAACTGGGCAGCCTTGAGCGGCGTCTCCTGTCCGATCTGGAACCCGATTCCCAGGGACAGCCCCGAGAGGTTCATGCGGAGGGTGGCACCCCCGCGGGTCACCGAGGCCTGCCCATATTTTCGACGCTCGGCGCCCAGCACCAGGCTCACGGAGGGATTGGCCTGGAGCGTGAGGGAGGCGGAGAGGGCGCGCTGTTTGATGGGATAGGGCATGCGCATGGCTTCGTTCAAGTCGGCTTCCACGCTGAACTGGGTCGTGGTGCCCAGATCCATCTGCAGCCCCGCCCGGAACTGGGGCTTTTCATCCACATCCCAGAGGCGCTTGGCCACCAGGCGGTCCCCCGTGAGGCCCAGGCGGACGCCCGGGGACATTTCGAAGAGGTAGCCGATATCAATCGTGGCGGTGGTGGTCTTGAGGGGCGATTCCTTGAAGGCGTAGAAGTCGATGCCCGGGGTGCGCAGGGAGGCGCCTCCGAGGAGGGTCGGCATGCCGTAGGCGAGGGAACCCAGGGACCAGCGCTCCACCCGGGCGGTGAGGCCCATGACATGACCCCCCTCCTGCCCCGCCATCCCGAAGGCGATGCGCTCCACGCGGGTCCGACGCGACTGCACCGTGGTGCCATTGGCGGCGAGGGCCGCCTCGGAACCCAGGTGGACCGGCAGCAGGTCCGTGGAGGACCAGAGGCTGGTGGTCTCCTGCCGAGAGAAGCTCAGGTGCCCGTTGTCCGCCAGGAAGACCAAACCATAGCTCCGGGTCCGAAGTCCCCAGGGGCTGTTTGCGAGGCCCTGGAGGCCTTCGGCCGCGCGGTTGAAATCCCCGGAAAGGCGCTCCAGGTGCTTCTTGAAGTCCAGGGCCTCCTGGCCCCCGTCCACATAGATGCCGTAATAACCCGGTTTCGTGGTGGTGAGGGGGCGGTTCAGGTCGAACCGGGCAGGGTTTCCCAAAGGGTTCAGGCCCTCGGAGAACACCCGGGAGCCCCCGAAGGCGGGGTCATCCAGGGAAATGGGAACCTGGGCGGCCAAGGGACCCAGGGCCAAGGCCAGGAAGGGAAGCGCGCGGAAGGTTGGCATGGGATCACCCTGTGTTCTTCATCCTGCCACAGGGAGGCGGATTGGTTCCCGCTGGAGCGCAACATGTGTTCGTACGCCGGAATCACGGAGCACCTCTTCCGCGGCAAAACGCGCCAGGTCCGGCAGGTTGTTGGACTCGCTGAGGTGGGCCAGCACGACATCCTGCAGTCGGGGGCCGGTCACGGAGGCCAGGAGCTGGGCCATGGCCTCGTTGCTCAGGTGACCCACCCGGCTCAGGATCCGGGCCTTCAGGAAGGGGGGGTATTCGCCGTTGCGCAGCATGTCCACATCGTGGTTCGACTCCAGCACCAGAAGGTCGAGGTCCCGGCAGTGCTCCGCCACCAGGGACGTGGGGTGGCCCAGGTCGGTGGCGATGACCATGGACCGGGAGCCAACCTCCAGGCGGTAGGCCACGGGATCGGCCGCATCGTGGGGGATGGCGAAGGGATGGATGCGCCAGCCCCCCCAGTCCAGGGACCTTCCGGGTTCCACAGGGATCCAGCGGGACATGGGGATCTCGAAGTCCAGCGCGGCCCGGGTGTCGGCGGTGGTGAGGATGGTCCAGGGGGTGCGCTTCAGGATCAGGGGCAGGGCCGCGATGTGGTCCGCATGCTCGTGGGTGAGCGCCACGGCCTGCACCGTGGAAAGGTCCATCCCCACCTGGTCCAGACGTTTCCGGAGTTGAAGGAAGGAGAGGCCCGCATCCACGAGCAGGGTGCGTCCCCCATCCGAAAGGGCATGACAGTTGCCCTTGGATCCCGAGGCCAGGGAAGCGTAGTGGAGGGGATTCATTTGTACTTCTGCTTCAGCCATTTCTGGGGATCCTGGGCCTGGGCCTGGTGGCGGATTTCGAAGGCCAGCCGCGGACCTTCCACGGTGTCGCCCACGAAACCAAGGCCCTCCCCCGCCCGCACCACCTGGCCCTTGGCCACGGAGGTGGCCTGGAGATGGGCGTAGAGGGTGAAGTAGCCTCCCCCATGGTCCAGGATCACCATGGGGCCATAGCTCTGGTAGGGCTCCGCCAGGACCACCTTCCCGTCGGCCACGGCCTGGACCACCGTCCCTGCCGGGGCCTGAAGGAGCAGGCCGCTCCGGAAGGTGCGGGTCCGGAAGCGGGGATGGGCATGCTCTCCGAAGCCCTGGGAGAGGCTTCCCGGCACGGGCTGGGGCAGCTCGCCCCGGAGGCTCGAGAAGGCGACGGTGGCCTCGAAGGCGTCCGCCTTCGGTTTGCCCAGGAGGGAGCCCAGCATGCGCTCCAGCTGGAGCGCCTCTTCGGCGAGTTCCGCTTGCACGGCCTTCTGCTGGCCCTCGTCCTGCTGAATGCCTTCCAGGAAGGCCTGAAGCTGTTCCTCATGGAAGCGCAGACCCACCTGGAGCTGCGAGGCCTCCTGCTCGTCCTTGCGCAGTCGCACCAGGGCTTCTCTCAATTCCAGCTCACGGCGTGCCAGTTCGGTCTGGAGGCTCAGCACCCGGTTCAGGCGGGACCGCTCCAGGTTGCGGTACCAGGCCAGGTAGCGGCCCTGCACCAGGAAGGACTCGAAGCTGCCCAGGGAAGGCATGAAGCTCAGGTTGCCCCAGGGGCCCAGGGCCTGCATCCACCGGATCTGTTTGCGCATCTCCGTGCGCAGCGTCTGGATCTCCCCCCTGATGGCCCCCTGGCGCACGCCGATGCTGGCCACCTCACTCTGGGCCTGGTCCCTTCGCAGGCGGGCACCGTCCATTTGGGCCCTGGCGCGTTCCGCCTGCAGGGTGATGCGCTGCAGGTCAACGAGCACACCTTTGCGCCGCTTGGTGAGTGCCTGGGTCTGCTGCTCCACCTGGGCCAGGCGGGCCTGGATCTCCGCCAATCGCTGGCGCAGGGTGGCGGGGTCCTGGGGTGGGTTCGGAACCTGGCCGAGGAGGACCAGGGTGCCGAGCAGCGCCGCCCGGGGGGTCCGTATCACCCGCGGGCCTTCCGAGGGGTCTTGGCCGCCTTGGCCCCCTTGCCCTTGGGGATGAACTTGAAGGCCACCAGGAGGAGCAGCGGTCCCCCAATGGACAGGGGCAGGGCCGTCCACGCGAAGGGATCGGAGGGCACCTGTCCCGTGGGGAGCAGTTTGCCCAGGAAGGCCATGGTCTTGACGAGGAAGGGGGGCACGGTGAAGAGGTCCGGATCCCCCAGGTACTCGCCGCCCCAGGCCAGGTACTTGCCAGCGGTCCTCAGGCCGAAGGCGAAGAGCAGGGCCAGGCCAGGGTTGGAGCGAAGGAGGGCCGCCAGGGCCATGGTCCAGAGCAGGAGCTGGAACCCGAGCACGATGGCATTCAGGTCGGCCAGGCAGAGGGCGCCCGGAAGGGCCTGGCCCACCAAGCGGTAGCTGGCGGCCCAGAGGGGGAGCAGCAGGACCTGGCTGTAGAAGAGCCCGTTCACCACGGCGTAGCCGAGGGTCTTGAAGGTTTCCGGGAGGCCTTCACCCCGGGCGGCCTCCAGGGTCGGGAGCAGGGCCGACAGGAGGAAGGTCAGGGGCACCAGGGTGTAGATGGCGTCCGTGAGGATGCCGCGGAAGAAGGCCGCCGGGCTGACCATCACGGACATGGAGCTGAGGGGCACCGGTATGCCGAAGACCAGCAGGTTGCCACCATCCGCGGGCCTTAGGGCGCCCAGGACCAAGCCCGTGAGGAGCAGGGCCAGGCTGGCCCAGACAATGCGCAGTTTTGTGCTCCCAAAGCGTTCCATGCGGGTTCTCCGTAGACAGCATTCTAATGCGAGCCTGGGGTCAGGTGTTTCCTGGGGGGAAGCTATGATGGGGATCCCTTCCCCACACCACGGAGGCTGCCATGCCACTCATCCTGGGACATCGGGGCCTCTCCGCCCGGCATCTCGAGAATTCCATGGAGGCCTTCCGTGGGGCGTTGGCCGCAGGCATGGATGGTTTCGAACTGGATGTCCAGCCCACCCGGGATGGTGTTTGCATGGTCCTGCACGACGATGACCTGGCCCGCACCGCCGAGGGGGCGGGGTGTCTGCGCCAGATGAACGCCTCAGACCTGCCCCGGCTTCGAAATGGGGAGCCCATTCCCCGACTGGTGGATGCCCTGGAACTGCCCGCCCGGCTCATCAATGTGGAACTCAAGGGGGAGCCGGGCTG
>CAZPUI010000141.1:0-10224 GCA_964589695.1 uncultured Solibacteraceae bacterium
CTCGTGGTGATGACCCCTGGGGAAGCCCGGGATCGCATGGTGGTGGACCTTTCCCAGGAGGGCTATGGGCGCATCCTGGTGGCCGATCATCTGGCAGAGGTGGCCCTGGCCCTTCAAGGAGCCCCCATCCACGCCGCCCTGGTGGAGGAGGATGCCTCTGATGCGGCCTCGGAGGAGATCGCCCAGTTCCTCCATTACGCCCGCAGCGACCAGGACTTCCCCGTGGTGATGATCCTGCCCCCCCAGGATTCTCGCCCGGACCAGGAACTCCTGTCCCAAGGGGTGGACCGGATCCTGCGCCGCCCCTTCCCCTTCCAGGTCCTGTCCACCCAGCTGGAGGACTGGATGGGCCTCCAGGACTCGCCCCAGGGTCAGGCCACGGGCGGTTCCTCCCAACCCCTGAAGGCCTTCAAATCCCTGGGCCTCGTGATGCCGGATAACGAAGCCCGGGAGAACCTGGTGCAGCGTCTCCGATCCCTGGGCTTCCGCAATTTGATGCCCATGGGCACGCCCCTGGAACTGGCCCTGGCCCTGGAGGCCAAGCGCCTGGATGTTCTTTTTGTCGATATGCCCGAGGCCGTGGGTGCCCAGATGACCCTGCTGCGGTTCCTGGAACGCCTCCAGACCGGCCAGGCACGGCGCTGGGTCCTGGCCGTGACCCATCCCACCGAAGCCCTGGTGGTGGAATGCCAACGCCTGGGGGGCGTGCGCATCCTGGCCACCCCCTGGGAGCATGAATCTGCCCTGGAATCCTGCCTGCTGGATCAGTTCAGGGCGGGCTGGGCAACCACACAGGAGTTGCAGGGGCTCGCGCGCGGTAAGCCTGATCACAGGCTTTGTTACCGTTCAGCGGACTCCGAGCGGGGAAGCTGAAACGCGGAGATCACAGCGCGGCTTCCGGCCGCAACCGAAGAGCAGGTTAAACACGGAGATGCCACGCATGGCTGGCGTCGCATTTTTTGCATCTCTGGGCCATAGCTCAAGACGTGGTGCGCATCACAAAAGAGATCTCGTCAGCGCGACCTGGGCGGGAAGCCTTCCAGCATCTCCCGGATGGCAGCGGCCGTCTTGGCCTCGGCGTCCTCCGGATGGTCCGTGCCACTGAGCGCGCCTTCCGCCACAGAGACCCACACCACCTGGCGGCTTCGGGTGTCGAAGACCTCCAGCAGGATGGAGCCCTCGGGAATGCGCTGGGTCAGGCCCTGGCGGGTGGCGCTCCCGAAACGGAAGGGGCCCGAGCGAAAGCCCGTCCCAAAGGTGAAGGCCGAGTGCACGGTGCGGGTTCGATGCTGGGGCGTGAAGGCGATGAGGAAGTCCGGCTCCCCTTGCTTCTTCAGCTTGAACCCCTTGGCCGCCAGGACCTGGTCGACGTGGTGGGTCACCCTTCGTTCGATGATGTCATTGCCCCTGGATTCCTCCTTCCCTTTGGCCTTCTTCCCGGAGGTCCAATCGTAGGTCTTGAAGGCCCGGAAATCGGTCTGGAGGTCGTAGTCGTAGTGCACGGAGAAGCCCGCACACCCCGTGAGAAGGAGCAGGGAGGCAGGGATGACAAGGGACAGGACGCGCATGGGACCTCCGACGTTCAGGTCAATGGATCGCCAGGGCATGGAAAGGTTGACGTCTCAAGGGGGCGAATTTCCCCCCCCTGCCAAACCATGAAGGCACCCTCATGGGCCCAGGGCAGGGCCCATCCCTTGCCCACCCGTTCCAGCACGTGGAAATGGCCTGTGACAAAGGTGCTGCCCTGGATGGCCTCGGCCGCTTGCCGAAAGGCCTCCCGGGGGAAACACACCCGGTAGGCCTGGGCCGTCCCCCGCAGGCCCGACTCCAGTCCGCCCGCCAGCCGTCGCAGGTAGGCACGGGGCAGCACACGTACCACGAGCCAGGCCAAGCCGCTCCGGGCCACCAGGTACCACAGACGGTACTGCCACTGGTCCCCGGCCACGAAGTCGCCATGTTCGAAGGCCAGCCCTTCCTCATGCAGCCCCCCCCCGATCCCTTCACCCGCCAGGTCAAAATGGTGGGCCACCTGGTCCAGAAAGAACTCCCGATTGCCGGACCAGCACCCCACCCACCGCCCCGCCCTCCTCCGTTCCAGCACCCAGTCCAGAAAAGCCTCCTGGATCGGCGTGTGACACCCGGGTGCACAGATCCAGGTCCGGAAGAGATCCCCCAGGAAGAGCCAATCGGCTTCGGGGTGGGCGGCGGTGGCGGCCTGGAGGCCGGTCAGGGCCCCCTCCCAGTGGGGATCCGCCACCAGGATCAGGGGACGGGACGGAACGGGCCTCCGGGCCTGCCCTCGGCACCACCCCAGGCCCTTGAGCCTTCGCCCTCGGAGCCAAGGCAGGGAGCCCAGGGCCAGGGTCCCTCCCACCCAAAGGGCGTCCTGCAGGGTGAACAGGGCCCCGTAGCCGGAGCGCAGTCCACCCAGGGCCAACCCGGCCCCCAGGAACACCAGGACCAGGAAAATGCCCCCATGACGTCGGTACAAGGGCAGGCTGGGCCTCCACCGCAGCAACCCCTCGGCCACCGCCGCCCCCAGGGCCAGCAAGGGCCCGATCCATGTCTCCTCGAGCCGATCCATGGGTCCATCCAACGGCAAAGCCCGCATCCCGTCAATGGTGTGGGTGGACCATCAGGAAGTCATGCTCCTTGCGCCTTCTGCCGTAGCTGAATTCTGATAAGCTCGGACAAACTGGAGCGAGATGATGCCGTCGGATGACATGACCGTGGGCGTGCCCAGGGACCCCCAGGGGTCCGGGCGCCCGGGCGAACCCCAAGAAGGGTCCGCGGATGGCCGTACCATCGATCTTCGTACTCCAAAGACGGCGCTGGGCCCCCCGGGGGGCTTCGCAAACAATGCCAACCGCAGCTTTCAGGCCGGCCAGACCATCGCCGGGCGCTTCACCGTCGTGCGCTACATCGCCAAGGGCGGCATGGGCGAAGTCTATGAGGTGGAGGACCTGGAGCTGAAGGAGCGGCTGGCCATCAAGACCGTGCTCCCCGAAATCGCCCTGGATCAGTCGGCCCTGAAGCGCTTCACCCGCGAGATCGCCCTCAGCCGCAAGGTCACCCACCCCAACGCCTGCCGCATCTTCGATATCTTCCACCACGAGCAGGACGGCCAGGACATCGTGTTCCTCCCCATGGAGCTGCTCTCCGGGGGTTCCCTGGGGGACTTCATCCGCGAAAAGGGCGTTCTCAAACCCGACGAGGCCCTCCCCATCGTGTTCCAGATGGCCGGAGCCCTGGGTGCTGCACACCAGGCGGGCATCGTACACCGGGACTTCAAGCCCGGGAACGTGATGCTCGTGCCCTCCCCCCATCAGCCCAATGGCCTGCGGGCCGTGGTGACCGACTTCGGCCTGGCCCAGGGGGGCAGTGCCAGCAGCTCCCTGAACGTCACCATGACCGGCGAAGGCTTCTTCGTGGGCACCCCGGCCTACATGGCCCCCGAGCAGGTGGAGGGCAAGGCCATCACCCCCCGGGCCGATATCTACGCCCTGGGTTTGGTGATGTACGAAATGATCACGGGCAAGGTGGCTTTCGGCGGCACCAACATGCTGACGGTGGCCACGGCGCGGCTCACGGGTCCCCCACCGGCACCCGAGGCCCTGGTTCCCAACCTGGACCCCCTGTGGGCCATCGCCATTCGCAAGTGCCTGGAACGGGACCCTGCCAAGCGCTGGCAGAGCGTAGACGAGCTCCTGGACTCCCTCCAGCCCCGGGGCGGCCGCACGGTGGTGATGGCCCCCTCGGTGATGATGCAGCGCATCCGCCAGAAGAAGCGGCACCTTCCCTGGGTCATAGGAGGCTCCCTGGTCCTGATCCTCGCGGGGGGGGGCGCCTGGTACTACTTGGACGAGCAGCGGCAGGATGAGCTGAAGGTGGCCGCTGCCAATATCTCGCGCAATCCGGTGGCCGTGTTGGGTTTCAAGGATGTGCGGGGCAGCCAAGCCTGGCTGGGACCCGCCTTGACGGAAATGCTCAACACCGAGTTCAGCACCGATGAGACCATCCGCGTCATTCCCGGGGACCAGGTGGCCCGCACGGTCCGGGACCTGGGCATCGTGGATGTGGTGAACCTCACGGAGGAGCAGGCCAAGGCCCTCACCAAGAGCCTGGGCGCCAAGTACTTCGTCACCGGGCAGTACACCTTCATGGGGGGCAGCGTCCAGCTGGACCTGGCCCTCCGCAGCGCCACCAGCAGCGCCAAGCTGGTGCCCATCACCGAGACCGTGAAGGAGCAGGTGCTGCTGGAGACCATCTCCAAACTCAGCGAGCGCCTCCACAATGGCATCTCCCCCAAGGCCGATCGCAAGGCAGCCCTGAAGGCCCTGAAGAACAGCCTTCCCAAGAGTCCCGAAGCCACGCGCTTCTACGTGATGGGGGTGGACCGCCTCTACCAATCGGACCCCAAGCAGGCCATGGTGCTCCTGGAGCAGGCCATCAAGCTGGAGCCCACCCACGCCCTTTCCCATGACCGCCTGGGCATCGCCTACGGACGCTTGGGCTACGACGCCAAGAGCAAAGAGCAATCCAAGATCGCCTTCGAGCTGTCCCGCAAGCTGGGAGCCGGGGACCGCTACACCATCGAAGCCCGCTACTTCGGCAATTTCGAACAGCGCGCCAAGGCCGTGGAACGCTACCAGGCCCTGGTCAAGGCCTTCCCCGATGTCCTGGAGTACCGCATCCAGTTGGCCAAGATCTTCCGCGCGGACAACAAGCTGGACGCCGCCAAGAAGGCGCTGGACGAAGCCCGGAAGATGCCGCTCCCCATGAGCCAGGATCCCACCATCGACTACGAGGAATCCGAGCTTCACATCATTTCCGGGGACTCCGCCAAGGAACAGGAATTGGCCGCCCAGTGTGCCGCCAATGCACAGAACCAAGGGCTCCGCTACTGGGTGGGCAAGGCCCGCATCCGCGAGGCCGATGCCTTCTCCAAGCAGAAGATGGTGAAGGAGGCGATCCAGGCCCTGGAGGAGGGTCGGAAGATCCTGGAGGAACTGGGGGATTCCGGGGGCGTGGCCACCGCCAAAGGCGAACTGGCCTACCTCCTGGCCCAGCAGCCCGGCAAGCAAGCCGAGAGTCGGCGGCTCTTCGACGAGGCCCTTACCACCTTCAAGGAGCTGGGGGACATCCGAAGCATCGCCGCCTTCCAGAACAACATGGCCAGCCTGGAGGACCAAGCCGGGAACGTGGATGGGGCCCGGGCCTTCCTCACGGATGCCCTCCAGTCCTATCGCCAAATGGGGGCCCAGTTCCAGGTGAGCAGCGTGCTCACCAACCTGGCCTACACCCACACCCGGAAAGGGAACATCAAGGAGGCCTTGCCCCTGCTGGAGGAGGCCCTGGCCATCATCCACAAGGAGAACCTCCGCGGCGGCGAATCCATCACCCTGCTGAACCTTGGGTCGGCCTGCCGGAACCTGGGGCGCCTGAAGGAGGCCCAGACCCATCTGGACGCCGCCCTGGCCCTGACCAAGGCCAAGAACGATATGGAAAACCTGCAGACCACCTTGCTGGAGCTGGGGCTGCTCGCCCTTGCCAAGGGCGATTCCAAGCGGGCCGACGCCCACCTGGCGGAGTATCTCCAGGTCTGCAAAGCCAGTGGCAGCCTACGCCCTGGCCTTGAGGAGCTCATCCTGGGCACCCTGGCCCTGGAGGGTGGGGACGCCAAGGCCGCCCTTCCCATCTTCACGAAGGCCCTGGCCATCGCCCAGCAGACCAAGGACAAGGAATCGGAACTGGACCTGCGTTCCAACATCGCCAAATGCCACCTGGCCCTCGGCAAGACCGCCGACGCGGAAGGCATCCTTGCCCCCGCGCGGATGGACCTGCTGCGGAGTCCCTTCGTGGACGTCAAGCTGGGCTCCCAGATCCTCCAGTCCCGCATCCAAGGCGTGAAGACCCCCGGCCCAGAGGTGGATCGCCTCAAGGGCTACGAGAAGGAGGCCCGGGAGCGGGGCTACCTGACCCTGGCCCTGGACGCCATGCTGGCCCAGGCCGAGGTCCTCAAGGCTGCCCGAAAGATGGACGAGGCCAAGGAGATCAAGGACAAGGTCAAGGCCGAGGCCGAAAAAACAGGCGCTCTGTCCTACCTTAAGCGTCTCTAGCACTCCGCGCGGCCGGACCCGCATTCAAAGGGGCAGGTGGCAGGGGTCGCGCTGAGGCGGGCCCTGATCTCGGGACCCATGGCGCGACAGCCCTGTGCTCACGGGGTTCTCGAGGCTAACGCACGATAGAATTCCCGGCCTGCCCGCGCACGCGCGGCGTGTGGCATAGCGGGTCGGGTTCCAACAGTCGTGGAGCCTTGGAGAACACGTGCAGGCACCCCCGGCTCTATCCCCGCTGGAACCCAACCCGAAAGTCGGGTTCCGCGAAGGCCTCAAACTCGTATCTCCGTGTTCAAAATTTGTTTTGCTGCGGCCGGAAGCCAGGCTGGAGCGTTTACTGATTCAGGAAGGCCAGCATCTCCTTGGGCCCTTGGAAGCCAAGGATGCGCCGCCTTTCCTTGCCTTCGGCATCCAGGATGAGCACGGTGGGGTAGCTGGTGATGCCCAGGGGCTTTGCCAGCTCCGGGCGTACTTTGTAAGTGTCGATGCGGATGGGCACCGCCTGCTTCTGGATCCAGGCGGCCACGGCGGGATCGGGCCAGGTCTTGTGGTCCAGTTCCTTGCACGCAGAGCACCATTCCGCATAGATATCCACCATCACCACCTTGCCTTCGGCTTTGGCCTTGGCCAGGGCCTTCTCCAGATCCTGTTCCAACCAGGCCACGGTGGCCGCAGCGGCAGGAGGAGCACCACCGGCGGGCAGGAGCCGCAGGTCCAGGCCCGCCTCCGCCGTCTTAAGTCCAAGAAGCACCGCTGCAGCCACGGCCAGGAAGCCCAGCCCCTTGCGCAGGCCCCCCACCAGACCTTCCGCCGCTTCGAAGGCCCCGAAGACCCCCACGGCCAGAAGCAGAACCAGGGTCCACATCCCGTAGTTGGCCCATTCGGGCACCAGCAGGCGAATGTTCCAGGCGGCGTATCCCAGCACCACCAGCCCCAGGAACTGCTTGAAGCGAATGAGCCAATCGCCGCTCTTGGGCAGGGCGGACACCGCCACGCCCCCCACGATGAACATGATGCCCATGCCCTGGGCGAAGACGAACATCTTTACGGCGCCCTCCAGGGTCTGCCCCTTGGCGGCGATATCCACGATGGCGGTGCCGATGAGGGGACCCACACAGGGGGCAGAGAGGGGGCCCAGGATCAGGCCCATGACGAAGGCCCCCAGGAAGCCCTTGCGGGGGCCCGAGGACTGGAGCCGGTTGGTGAGCGCCTCGGGCAGGCGGATCTCAAAGGCCCCAAAGAGGCTCAGGGCGAAAAGGGCGAAGATGAGGCTCACGGGGATGAGGAATTCAGGCTTCTGGGCAAAGGAACCGAAGGCACTCCCCGAGCGGGCGGCGATCACGCCCAGGATGGTGTAGGTCACGGCCATCCCCTGGGTGAGCACCACCCCCAGGAGCAGGCCCCTGCCCTTGCTGGCCCCCTTGGCCCCGATGATGGCCATGGTGATGGGGATCATGGGCAGCACGCAGGGGGTGAGGCTGGCACCGAGTCCCCCCAGCAGGAAGACGAGCAGGGTCAGGACCAGCCCCTTGTCCTTGGACGCCTCGGGGGGCTTGGGAGCCTCCACCTTGGGGGCTGGCTTGGGGGCTGGCTGGGCGGCCACGGTGGACGTGGGTTCTGCCACCGCAGCCCCGGGTTTCGCGTCCACGGGCGCCGCCTGGGGCGTCGTCCCTTCCGGCGTCCCCATCAAGTCCGAGGCCTTGGCGGACACGACCTTATCGATGGGTGCGTAGCAGGTTCCCCCGGCGCCCTCGGTGCAGGGCTGGTAGGTGACCACCAACTCGACCTTGTCCGACAGCCCCGAGGCGCGCACGGGGATGCGCAGGGTGCCGCGGTAGATGCCCTCGTCCAGTTCATCCTTGTCGGACACCTCGGGCAGGGCCCCCATTTTCAGGGTGCCCTTGGATCCGGCCTTGAGCTTGACCTCGGTGAACTTGGCCTTGAGGTGGACCCCCTCCGGTACCGTGAGCAGGACCGCCCCTTTCGCCACCTTCACGGGAATGTCCTGCTCCGGGTTGAAGCCCTGGGCCTGCAACCCAAGGGCACAGAACCCGGCCCATGCCCACCTCCAAAGTCGTCTGATGTGCATCGCGTTACCTCTCCTCTAGGGTATGGTGCAAGGATGTTGACGTTCTCCCAAACAGAATTCCCATGGTTTGCCAATCTGCTCTCCCGCCTCGAGGCCAACCTGAGCTCGGAGTCGACCCCCCGGGACCCGGCCCACGACCTCAGCCACATCCTTCGGGTGTCCCACTGGGCCCTCAAGCTGGCGGAGGATGAGGGCGCCGACCGCGCCACCTGCCTGGCGGCGGCCCTGCTCCATGACATCGTCTACCTTCCCAAGAACGACCCCCAGGCCAAGGGCTCGTCCACCCTGTCGGCGGAGATGGCCCGGAAGTGGTGCCTCGAGATGCCCGAACTGGCCTCCCGGGCGGAGGCCGTGGCCCTGGCCATCCGCAGCCACAGCTGGACGGCTGGAATTCCCGCGGAGTCCATGGAGGCCAAGGTGGTCCAGGACGCCGATCGCTTGGATGCCCTGGGTGCCATCGGCATCGCCCGCACCTTCGCCACGGGGGCCAGCATGGGGTGCCGCCTCTGGCACGGGGGCGATCCCTGGGCCTCGGCCCGTCCCTTCAACGACCGCGCCTTCTCCCTGGACCATTTTCCGGTGAAGTTGCTGCGACTCACCGCGCACCTCCATACACGCCTTGCCCAGCAGGAGGCCGCGCGCCGGGAAGCCAGCATGAAGGCCTACCTGGATGCCCTGCGCATGGAACTGGAAGCCCTCTAGGCTTTCGCCTTGATGGGCCCCGATGTCCCCCGCAGACTGGATATTGCACCTCGATGCACCCTTCCATGACCTCCCTCCTGACCCTCCAGGTCCCCTTTGTCGCCGACCATTTCCACGACCTTCCGGGGTTCGTGGAGGCCCGGCATGGCCACAACTGGGTGGCGGAAATCATGGTGGAAGGATCGGAGACCGACGCACCCGAAGCCAGCCTCCACCAGTGGATCCAGCAGGTGGACTACACGCTGCTGAACGACCTGCCCGCCCTGGCAGGGCGCAACCCCACCGCCGAGGTGCTGGCGGAATGGCTGTTCCGGCACCTGGATGAAGCGGGCCTCCACCCCGTGCGGGTGCGGATCCGGGAGAAGGCCCAGTACTGGGCCGCCTGTCAGCGGGAGGTCGGATCTTGAGGTTCAGCACCCATGGCCTCCACAGGGGAACGGTATTCCTGAGGCCAGGCCTCGCCTTGGTCTGCCTCCTGGTGGGGCTGGGATGCGAGAAGAAGGCGCCACCACCACCGACACCGCCTGCAAGCCCCAAGCCCGCCCTGCCGCCCTGGTCCTGGCACATCATTGGGGGCATCCTCGTGATCGAGGGGGAGGTGGATGCTCCCACCGAACTCCACTTCAAGAGCAGCTCCCTGAAGGAGAGCCGCAGCTGCGAATTCGGACCCGTGCGCTGGGAGATGTACCGTCCCCACGCCTACGAGGTGGGTGAGTTGAGGGATGGTACCGGCAGGCTGCTGGCCCGTTGGGACTTCTCCAAACCCTGGGAACCCCCCGCGCCACCGAAACCGCCGCCCCCCAAGCCTCCCTCACCGAAGCCGCCGCTCCCTGCACCCGTTCCCAAACCAACCCTCCCCACCCCGGTTCCGACACCGCCACCCCTTCCCAAGCCCGCACCTGCGGCCACCCCAGGGCCCCAGCCGCCCCCCCTTCCCAAGTCCCCAGGGGTGGCCGCCAAGCCCCCCGTGCCTGCACCCAAGCCCCCGGCTCCGACGCCTCAGGTCCAACCCACCCCCGTGGAGCCCCCCAAGCCCACGGCCCCAAGCCGGACCTGGGGCCAGGCCCTGAGGGACTGGTGGAAGGGCAAGCCGGACCCAGCCGTTCCAGCCACCGCACCCGTTCCATCCCCAGCCCCCATCCCCAGCCCTCCGAAGCCCCAACCCGCTCCACCCAAGCCCGGGGTGCCTCCGGCCCAGCCTCGGCCTGTGCCCGCCCTGCCCCCGGCCCCCCGGGCCCCCCCGCGCCACCCCCCCAACCCCGCCCCAGGCCCCCAGGCAGACCCCCAACCCCCTCCCACCCCCCGCCCCCGCCC
>CAZPUI010000142.1:0-10173 GCA_964589695.1 uncultured Solibacteraceae bacterium
AAGCCATCAAGAAGGCTGGCTTCAAGCCCGGCAAGGATGTCTATCTCGGCATGGATTGCGCTTCCAGCGAATTCTACAAGTCCCCCAAGTACGAGATTGACGGCCAAAAGCGGACGGGAATTCAGCTTGTGGACTATTACAAGGGGCTCTGCGACCGGCATCCCATGCTCACCATCGAGGATGGTTGCGATGAAAGTGATTGGAAGAACTGGAAGCTGCTCACGGAAAAGCTCGGCTCCCGGATCCAGCTCGTGGGTGACGATCTCTTCGTGACCAATCCGTCCATCCTCGACAAGGGCATCCGTGAGGGTGTTGCCAACGCCATCCTGATCAAGCTGAACCAGATCGGTACGGTCACGGAGACCCTCCGGGCCGTGGACATGGCGCACAAGGCCGGCTATCGGGCCATCATCAGCCATCGCAGCGGTGAAACCGAGGATGCCTTCATCGCGGATCTGGCCGTGGCCACGGGCGCGGGTCAGATCAAGACCGGTGCCCCCTGACGCACCGACCGTGTGGCCAAGTACAACCGCCTGCTCCAGATCGAATGGGAGCTCGGCGCGGCGGCTCGCTATGTGGGTGCCGCGTCCTTCCGGACCCTCGAAGGCTGACCCCATGCAGGCCGGTTGGCTGCTCCGCTCCAGCACCCTTTGGGGGGCCCTGGGGTTGTCCAGCCTGAGTTAGGTGGTCATCCTCCTCTTTGGTCCCGGAGGCCTTCCCAGTCTGCGCAAGCAGGAGGCGGAGCTGCAAGCCACCCGACAGGTGCTCCTGCAGAAGGCCCGGAAGAATCGGGAACTGCTGGAGGAGGTCCGCCGGTTGGCGGCCAAGGATCCTGAACTGCTTGAATCCCTGGCCCGCAAGCAGGGCTTTGCGCGGCCTGGCGAGAAGGTCTACACCTTCCGCGAGCGCGGGGAAAAGTAGCCCTTGTTCCCCCTAATCCTGGCCTCAGCCTCCGGGAACTTGTTCGGATTCCTGTGGCAATCCCAAGCACCCGAGGGTTTCGAGGGTCCCGCCTGGGCTCGGGAACTGGGGGTCAGGGGAGAGGGACTCGGCCTTGATGGGCTCTTCCTCCTCCAGGACTACCAACCTGGGGAGGCTTGGGTCCTGGACCATTGGGATCCCGATGGGGGAAGGACCTTCTGCTCCAACGGCACCCGGGCGGCGGTGGGTCTCCTGCCCCCTGGAGGACCTGAGGATCTCGAGGTGCTGAGCGCAGGTGCGCGGGTCACGGCACGGCGCAGGCCGGGGAGCGTTGGCCTGCGCCTGCCCTCCGGACCAGGCTACGGGTTCCAGTCGGTTCGACTGGGCCTCGAGGTGCCCCACGTCTTCGCCTGGACAGGAACACCCCATCTGGTCGTGGAAGTCCCTGCGGTGGATGCGGTGGACCTCGCCACCTATGCCCCCCCCCTGCGTCACCATCCCGCCTTGCCCCAGGGTGCCAACGTGACCGTGCTCGAGGTCCTGGGGCCGGGCGAGGCCAAGGTGCGCACCTTCGAACGGGGTGTGGAGGGGGAGACCCTCTGCTGCGGCCAGGGGGCGGCGGTGGCAGGGGCTTGGCTGTCCAGGAGAACCGGGATCGGCCGCACGAAGATACAGCCCCGGGGCCGAGATGCCGTTGAGGTCGATGTGGTATTCGATTCCCATGGCAACTGGCAAGAACTCTGGCTTTCCGGCCCCATCTGCAAGCTCGGCAGCTTTTATCCCGATCCGGAACGGTCCCCTTCCTGAAGGCTGGTCATGACACGCGAGGTCAACCCTGCGCTCCTCTCGTGGCTGGGACAGGGGCTTGCCGCCCAGGGTCGAGGGGCCACGGGCATGGCCATCCTCGCCTACCGCAAGGTCCTGAACCTCGATCCGGACCAGGGTGATGCCCTGTGCAACCTCAGTGGACTCCTGCGGGGGCTCGGGAGGTTCCAGGAGGCCATGGACCTGGCCACCAGGGCCACGGCGGTGGATCCAGGCGCGGCCTTGGGCCACATGAACCTTGGACTCGCCCTCCAGTCCCTGGGGCAGCTGGAGGCGGCCCTGGAGGCCTTGGAGCGGGCCCGGAGGCTGGCGCCGGACAATCCCGTGGTGCTGTCCAACCTGGCGGGGATCCTTCACGCGCTTGGACGGGACCAGGAGG
This sequence comes from uncultured Solibacteraceae bacterium, assembly GCA_964589695.1. Taxonomy (GTDB): domain Bacteria; phylum Acidobacteriota; class Holophagae; order Holophagales; family Holophagaceae; genus CAZPUI01. The sequence continues at coordinate 2,126 of CAZPUI010000142.1, forward strand.
CGCTCGCGTTGGACCGGGAGGCGCTGGAACTGGATCCTGGGATGCTGGATCTGAGGATGAATGTGGGCTACGCCCTCATGAGGGTCGGTGACCTGGAGGCCGCCAGGACATGCCTGGAGGAAGTCCTGGCCAGGGATTCCGGGCATGCCAAGGCACGCTGGAACCTGGCTTACACGCACCTGCTGAGGGGAGAACCCGCGTTTGCCTGGCCCCACTTCAGCGCCCGGCTGGAAACCCCGGAAGCCCGGGAGAACCTTCGGGACTATCCGCAGCCCCTCTGGGATGGCCAGCCCTTTCCGGGGCGCACGCTCCTGGTCTGGGGCGAGCAGGGGTTCGGAGATGCCTTCATGGTGGTGCGTTTCCTGCCAAGGCTCCAGGCCATGGGTGGCAAGGTGGTGGTACTCACCTACGCCCAAGGCCTGGAGGTGCTGCGCACCGCGGCCCCGGAGGTGGCCTGGCATTCCGAAGGGGAGGCCTTGCCACCCTTCGACCTCCAGATCCCCATGCTGGACTTGCTGCCCAGATTGACCTCCGAAGGCTCGGAGGTACTGGGGCAGGGCCCCTACCTCCAGGTTCCGTCCCGCCATGAACCTCCCGAGGCGATGCGTGCCCTGCTGGCCCACGCCGAGGGTCGCAAGGTTGGCCTGGTTTGGGCTGGGAATCCGAACCATGTGGAGGATCGTCGGAGGAGCATGGACCCCGCATGCCTGGAGCCCTTGTCGGTCCTCGAGGGCATTCGCTGGTTCAGCCTACAGGTGGGGCCAAGTCGCCTGCCGCCCCTGCCGGGGCTCGTGGAACTGGGACCCTTGATCCGGAATTTTGCGGATACGGCATGGATCCTTGGCGAACTGGAGGCCCTGGTGAGCGTGGACACCTCCGTGGCTCACTTGGCCGGGGCCCTGGGGCGGCCCGTCCACCTTCTGCTTCCGTTCTTCCCGGATTGGCGCTGGGGTTGGCAGGGGTCCAGGACGCCCTGGTACGCCAGCATGACCCTGCATCGGCAGGGATCTCCTGGAGCGTGGGGTCCCGTGGTGGAATCAGTCGCCCGGGGGCTGGGATGAGTGGGGATGTCCAGCTGCAGCAGGCCCAGGCCGCCTATGTCCAGGGGCGCAAATCCCTGGCCTTGATGCTCTTCCGCCAAGTCCTCTCCAGGGATCCGGATAACGTGGCGGGTTTGGCGGACCTGGGTGGGCTGTACTTGGAGCAGGGACGTTCCACGGAGGCCCTGCCCCTGCTGGAGCGGGCCCTGGAGCTGGACGAGGATGCTCCCGGAGCCCGCCACAACCTGGCGGGAGCCTATCAGTTGGAGGGACGCCTGGAGGAGGCGGAGGAGATCTACGAGGGCATGCTGAAGGAGGGCAAGGCTGGGGCGGGTTCCCTGGCGGATTTCGGGCGTCTGCTGCTCCTGAACCGGCAGCCCACCCGGGCCCGGGAGATCCTGCTAAGGGCCCTCCCCGACCGCCCTCAGGACAAAGATCTGGTGGGGGACCTGGCCAAGGCCTGCATCATGCTTGGACACTGGGAGGAGGCCAACGACTGGTTCCTGAAGAGCATCCTGATGGACCCCGACGTGGAGGAGCATGGTTGGGCCCTGGCTGCGCTGGATCTGCTCATGGGACGCTTCCACGAGGGCTGGAGCCGCTGGGAGTGTCGGTGGGAGACCCGCAATCGGCGGACGCCCCTGCGCCCCTTCACCCAGCCCATGTGGACGGGGGACCCCTTTCGGGGACGCACCCTCCTGCTCTGGGCGGAGCAGGGGCTGGGGGACACCCTCATGCTGCTCCGGTTCCTCCCCGAGGTGCGGGCCCGGGGGGGGAAGGTGGTTTTGGAAGTGCAGAGAGCCTTGGTACCGCTGGTGGAGGCCAATGTGGAGGTGGATGCCCTGGTGGCCGCCGGACAGCCCCTGCCTGCGTTCGACCTGCACCTGCCCCTCATGAGCCTCCTCAGGGTGCTGGATGTGGTTCCTGGACCAACCTTGCCCCCCACCCCCTACCTCCGGGTGCCGGATCAGGTGCCCCGAAGGGCGGCCCTGGACCAGCAGCTGGGGGCCCTGCCCCCCGGCCCCAGGGTGGGACTGGTGTGGGCGGGCAGTCCGAACCATCAGAACGACCACCTTCGCTCCCTTCCCCCGGAGCGGTTGGCGCCGCTTCTGGAGCTGCCGGGGGTGACCTGGGTGGGCCTCCAGGCCGGGGTGGCCTGTCCGCTGCCCCTCAGCCTGGATCTGGGACCCCAGTTGGAGCATTTTGCCGACACGGCCCATGCCCTGATGCACGTGGACCTGCTGCTGACGGTGGATACGGCGATGGCCCATCTGGCGGGAGCCCTGGGGCGGCCCGTGTGGTTGATGGTCGCCTTTTCTCCGGATTGGCGCTGGATGTTCGGCCGCCGGGACAGTCCCTGGTACCCCAGCCTGCGCCTCTTCAGGCAGCCATTCCCAGGGGATTGGGACACGGTGATCGCCCATGTACGCAAGGAATTGGGGCGTGGAACGTGCTAGAATTCGCGGTGTTCCACACCCGAGGTTTGCTGTGTTCAACCCATCCACATCCTTCCGGCCATCGAGGCCCCGCCCATGAGCGCCAAGATCCTGGTGCTGGCCAACCAGAAGGGGGGCGTGGGCAAGACCACCTCCGCCATCAACCTCGCGGCGTCCCTGGCCATGATGGAGAAGATGGTGCTGCTCCTGGATTTCGATCCTCAGGGCCATAGCACCACCGGCATGGGGTTCTCCAAACCCGACTCCCGGGCGGGGGCCTACGCGCTCATGAAGGGAGCCCCGCCCCAGGCCCTCATTCACACCACCGAAGTACCCATGATGCAGGTGCTCCCCACGGGCAAGGACCTGGCTCAGCTTGAATTCGAGCTCTTCGAATTGCCTGAGCTTCATATCCTCAGGCACCAGCTGGACCAGGTGAAGGACGCCTACGACTACGTCATCATCGACCCCCCCCCCAGCCTGGGGATGATCACCCTCAATGCCCTCACCGCTGCGGACGAGGTCATCATCCCCATGCCCTGCGAATTCTTCGCCCTGGACGGTCTGGCGGAGCTCATGGAGACCATCCGCCGCATCCAGGCGGGTCCCAATCCGAACCTCAAACTGGGGGGCATCCTGCTCACCATGGCCGAGGAGCGCACCAACCTGGGGGCGGCCGTGGCCGCCGAGGTGCGACAGGCCTTCCCGGGCAAGGTGTTCCAGACCCACATCCCCCGCAACATCCGCCTCGCCGAGGCCCCCAGCCACGGAAAGCCCGTTGCCTTCTACGACCTGCGCTCCAAGGGAGCCCAGGCCTACCTGGCCCTGGCCCACGAGTTGCTGGGCCTCGAAGCCAGCCTTGCCCATCCCGCGGAGATGACGCCATGAACGCGAAGCGGCCTGCCCTGGGTCGAGGCCTGACCTCCCTCATGAGCCAGATCTCCCCAGAGGATTCCCCCCAGCGCGAACTGCCCGTGGGTTCCCTCACCCCCAACCGCTTCCAGCCCCGGACCCACTTCGACGAAGGCACCCTGGAGGAATTGGCGGAGAGCCTTCGGGTCCATGGGATGGTCCAGCCCATCGTGGTACGGCGCGTGGGCGAGCGCTACGAGATCATCGCCGGGGAGCGTCGCTGGCGCGCGGCCAAGAAGGCCGGCCTGGCCATGGTGCCCGTGGTCCTCAAGAGCGTCCCGGACGATCGCCTGTTGGAGATCGCCCTGGTGGAGAACATCCAGCGCCAGGAACTGAATCCCATTGAAGAGGCCAAAGCCTACTGGCAGCTGGGGGAGCATCTCCGTCTCACCCAGGAGCAGGTGGCGGACCGGGTGGGCAAGAGTCGGCCACAAGTGGCCAACACCCTGAGGTTGCTGCGGCTGCCTGCCTCGGTGCAGGGACTCATCGCCTCAGGCAAGGTCTCGCCAGGACACGCCAAGGTGATCCTGGGCGTGGAGGATGTCCGTCTCCAGGATCAATTGGCCCTGGAGGTGGTGGAGACCCAGATGAGCGTGCGGGCCCTGGAGGTGCGGGTGCAGCAGCTCCAGCGGGGAAAAACCGTACATGCCAAGAAGAAACATCCCCAGGCTTTGTTCATCAAGGCTGCGGCGGAGGAGCTGACCCAGACCTGGTCGACCCGTGTGGAAATCAAGGCCAAGGGCAAGGGGGGGGCCATCCTGCTCCACTATGGATCCGAAGCCGAACTTGAGCGGCTCTTTGACGCTTTGAAGCGCGGCAGTCGAACCCGCTAACGGCATCCTAGGGACTGGCTAGAATCAGGAGACCTTCCCCCGGCTCCATGACAAATCCTGTCCTCCCCTCTCCGCCGTATTTTGCGGCCTTTCCGCCCGACCGTTTCCAGATCCTGGATCAGGCTGGGGAAGGGGGCATGGGGCAGGTTTTTCGAGCCTGGGATCACCAACTGGATCGGGTGGTGGCCCTCAAGCTGCTGTGGTCCCAGGGGCCGGCCATGGCCCAGCAGCTGCTCCTCGAAGCCAAGTACCAGGCCAGCATCCAGCATCCGAACGTGGTCCCGGTGCACGAGGTCGGCCTCCTGGATGGAAAGCCATGCATCGCCATGGCGTACATTTCCGGCGTCAGCCTCTGGGACGCCCGCGGCACCCTCCGTCAGGATGAAATTGTGGGCATCGTGGCCCAGGCCGCCTTGGGCATTCATACGGCCCACCGGGCGGGTCTCATCCACCGCGATCTGAAGCCTCAAAACATCCTGGTGGAGCGTACCGATGAGACCCCCCATGCCTACGTGACCGACTTCGGTCTGGCCCGTGCCACGGGGGCGGGCACCATTCTGGATGGAGGCCTGGTGGGGACCCCCCACTACTTCTCGCCGGAACAGGCCACGGGGAACGCCCTTCTCGACTGCCGCAGCGATGTCTTCAGCCTGGGCGCCACCCTCTATGCCCTCCTCACGGGGCACCCCCCCTTTGCCTCCACCGCCGCCGAACCCGAGCCTGTTCCGGAGCAGGTGGAAGGCTTCCTGTCGGAGCCCATGCTCCTGGACCCGCCCCACAGTCGGGCCGCGGAGTCGGGGTCCAGCATGGTGGAGGTGCTCCGTCGGCTCCTGGATGAAGACCCGCAATCCCTTCGGGCCCAGGTCCCCGGCCTGGCCAAGGACCTGGAGACCATCATCCTCCATGCCATGGAGAAGGAGCCCCACCGGCGGTACCCCACCGCCCAGGCCCTGGCGGAGGATCTCACGGCCTATCTGGAGGGAAGGCCCATCCAGGCGCGACGATCCTCCCACCTCTATCGGCTCGGGACCTTCGCCCGCCGCAACCGTGCCCTGGCCTGGGTTTCGGTGAGCACCGTCCTGCTCATGGTGGGCGCTGCCTTTGCCTTTCTCCTCTTCTCCCGGCGGGCCCAGACCCAGGCCCTCCTCGCCCAGCGATTCGCCCTGGAGGCCCAGCAGATCGAGCATCACGTGCGTCTGGCCCATCCCCTGCCCGGACAGGATCGCCGTACCTGCCTTCCGGGCTCCCCGGCGCGCACCCAGCAGTTGGAGCGAGAGGCTTTTCGGGGAGGACCCGCGGCCCGCGGGGCCCTGGCCTTCCTGAAGGGGTTCTCCCTACTCCAGGTGGGGCGTCCGGTGGAAGCCCAACAGAGCCTGGAGGAAGCGTGGCGGCTGGGATTCCAGACCTCGGGGGTGGCCCTGGCCCTGGGAGAGGCGCTCTTCGAAAGCCGTCAGCGCCAGCTCTTCACCGCACGCGCCGCTCAACCTTTGCAGGATTCCAGGGATCCCGTCCTGGACATGCTGCGCCAGGCTCGGATCCTGGGGGCCAAGAATCCCCTTCTGGAGGCCCGGATCGCCACCCTGGAGGGACACACGGACGAGGCCCTTCGGCTCTGCCAACAGGCGGTGGAGCAGCAGCCCTGGGCGTACGAGGCTCGGATGCTGGCGGCCCAGATCTGGCTCGATCGCCTGGGGGATGCCCATGGGCTCAGGGATTCGCTGGAACTGATCGACAAGGCCGTGACGCAGTTGGACCAGGCCATCCACAAGGCGCCCAGCGACCCCCGCCCTCTGGTGATGAAGGCCTTTGCCATGCGCCAGGTGGCCCGGCGACAGAACCAGGCACTGGGGCAGTCGGACCCTGCCCCGCTGAAGGCCAGCATGGAGGCCTGCGACCAGGCGGAGACCGTGGATCCTTCCTACGCGCCTCTGTTCGCCCACCGGGCGCTGGCCATGTATGTCCTGGCCAACCATGGCCCTGACCGGAGCAAGCCCGACCAGACCCGACCCCTGCTGAAAGGGATGCTGAAGGATGCTCGGCAGGCCATGTCCTTGGATTCCGAGGATGCGGCGAGCGTGATGGCCTTGAGCTGGGCACTGGAGGCCCAGGCCCGCAGGGACTACCACGACAACCCCGTGGGGTTCGCCGTCCCCCTGGCCGAGCCCCTGTCCCAGATGCGGGAGCTGGTGCGCACCCACCCCGCCTCCAGCACCGCGAACCTGGCCCTGGCCTATATCCTGGGATACCAGGAGGAGAACCTCCGGGAGCGGGGCCAGGACTTCAGGGCGGCCGTGCGGGAGACGGTCCAGGCCTACCGCGGGGCGGTGCATGCGATGAATTTGCGCTTGGCGGCCCAGGGTGAACTGGAGCCGTACCGGGTGGAGATGGCCTTCGAACTGGTTTTTCTGGCCGAAGTGGAACTGGCCTACCGGAATCCAGGGGCCGCCCTGGAAGCCTGCCAGGAAGCCATCGGCATCCTGGAACCCTTGGTCGGCAAGAAGGGCTGGATCACCCGGATGCCCAACGACTTGATGATGGCTCACCTGGTGAAGGCCGAGGCGGAATTCCGGCTGGGACGGGATGGGGGGGGCAGCCTCCGGGAAGCGGAGCGCCATGGGACCCTGGCCAACCCCGCCAGCCATGACATCAGACCCTCGAGGGTCACGCCCTACCAGGTTCCCCTGACCCTGGGCCTGGTGGAGCACTTGGCGGGTCGCGATCCACGAACCAGGTACCGGGAGGCCCTGGCCCAGGCCTGGGCGGGAACCCGCAAGAACCCCAAGGACTTCTTCGCCTGGCAGTATGTCGTGAAGGCCGCCATGGCCGAAGTGCGCCACGGTCTGGGACGCGGGCTGGAGGTGGGGGAAGCCCTTGCCCAGGGGCAGCAAGGGGTGAGCCGCTACCGCAGCCTGGAACCCAAGCGCAGCAACCTGGGCGCCGTGGCCGAGGCCCTGTTCCATCTGGCCCGCGTGGGCAAACCCGGCACGGAGACCTGGCGCAAGGCCTTGGCGAATCTGGAGAAGGAACTTCAAAAGGATGCCATGCTCGCGGCGGATTTCCGGGAGGACCTGGCCCGATGGTCCCGCCCCCCTAGTTCCTGAGAGCCCTGTCATGCGCACGTGGAACCTGAACCTGCCCCTTGATCCCCAGTCCGATCAGCCCCTCGCCTCCCAGGTGGCCGCGGCCATCCAGGCCGCCATCGAGGACGGCCGCCTCCATCCGGGGGATGCCTTGCCTGGGACCCGTCAACTGGCCGAGACCCTGGGCATCAACCGCAATACGGTGGTCCTGGCCTACCAGGATCTGGCCGCCTCGGGCTGGATCACGGCCCGTAAGGGGGGGGGCAGCTTCGTGTCGGCCACGCCCCCTGCGGGGCGGGGCAAGTCCCTGGGTGGAGTCAAGGAAGCTCCCGCCTTCGCCCTGTCGGAGCGCCCTGTGCTGCCCGAAGCTCCCGCACGCACGGTGCTGGCGGCCCGCACGGGGCAGGCGGATCCGAGAATGCTCCCCGCGGTGGCGCTGGCCCGGGCCTATCGCCGGGCCCTGCGCATCACGGCCCCGGGCGAGGTACTTCGCCAGGAAGCCCAGGGCAGTCCCCGTCTCCGCCAGGAACTGAGCACCATGCTGGGCACCCAGGAAGGACTGGCGGGGGGACCCGAAAACCTCCTCCTCACCGGAGGTATCCCCGACAGCCTGGACCTGGTCACCCGGGCCCTCATCCAGCCCGGAGACCGGGTGGTGGTGGAGGCCCTGGGCTCCCGGGCCCACTGGGAGATCCTGCGCCAGGGCGGCGCCACCCTCGTGCCGGTGCCCGTGGATGAGGATGGCTT
>CAZPUI010000143.1:0-10116 GCA_964589695.1 uncultured Solibacteraceae bacterium
GCCTTCCACTTCCCGGTCAATTTGCGACGTTGAGCACCGGTACCGGAAGGACACGCTCGGTTCCCTTCACAGCGGAAGCAACCCCACCCAATCGATGCATCAGCCCCATGTACCCAATGCCCAGGGCCCGACCCACCGCAGAGACACCGAAACGATCCGCCAACGCCGCGGCCTCCACCCAAAGCTCCTCTGGCATCCGCTCCACAGGCGAAACCTTCAACTCCCGCCAAGCGGCTATCCGAGCCCGAAGCTCCTCGACCTCAACCAGCGACCCCAATCGAACCTGGCTCATCCCGCCCCCTCAAACCTTGTGCAGATATGAGGTTGAGGTAGCTTGGCTCGCTTGTTGAGCACGCTTGCCGGAAGGACACGGAGTGCTGGTGAGGAAACCACCCGCCCCACGTAGGGAAGCCGATTCGTGGAAAGCTTCCGCCTGCAGGTGGGACTGTGGCGCTTCCGGAGGTTTCCGTGACCCTCCCCACCGTCCCCTTCTGGCAACCGGCCCTGGGCCGGGCCGGGGAGTGCGTGGAGGGACTGGCGGAGCTTGGCCAGGCCATCGATCGGGTGCTCCTCACCCCCCTGGGGGCGGTTCCGCTCCTCCCTGACTTCGGGTGCGATGCGTGGCGCCACCTGGACGCGCCTTCGAGCCGTGCCATTCCCTCCGCCGTTCGAGAGGCAACCCAGGCCCTGCGCCGCTGGGGGTGCTGAAGGTGGCGGTCCGCCACGTGGGCGGTGTGCCCGTCCTGCAGGTGGTGTGGAGGCCCCACAGCACAGCGCCCGCCCTGTCCTCCTCCACCCCCATCACCACCCAGGTGAGCCGCGCCCAGCCTGTCCTGGCTGGCCTCCCTGGTGGTCTGGCCACCCTGGGCGCCGATGGCCTCCTGTCCCCCTCCCAGCGTCCCCCTGTGGAGCTGGAGGTGGACGGCGGGGAGGTGGTCTGATGGCCTTCCTCCTTCGACTCATGCGCGGTCTGGCCTCTGTGCTCCACAGGGTGGGCCTCCAATTCGGGGAGCCCGCCGTGGCCGTGGATGACACCGGCCGCCCCAAGCTCTTCATCGGCGATCGTCAAGGTGTCCCCCGTCCCCTGGCGGTGGGCCAGGCCGATGTGGAAGGCCTGGCGGAAGCCCTGGCGGCCCCCGTGAGCCCCACAGCCCAGGCGGTGGGCAGGGTGATCCCCGCGGAACCCACCGCGGCCTTCGCCCCCAAGGCGGACCAGATGGTCGGTAAGTCCAAGAGCGCCCAGCTCCCGACCCTGGTCATCACCCGCGCCTTCCCCGCGGGATCCCTGGCCGAAATGGGGCCCTGGAGGCCCACTCCAGCGACAGGCCCGCCCACCCCAGACGCCCAAGCGAAGTGGTCACCGATGCACATGGGTCATTGTCGTCGCGCAGGTCGTCCAATTTTTTAGATTGTCCATGTTTCATGGATATCTTCGAAAGTCATCCGCTTGCGGCGAGGAGAGGTGCCTTCCCCCGGGGAGCCCTAAGGGGACTCCGCTTCGCGCCGCGGCATTCGTTGCGCCCGCGAATCCGCCTCCGGCGGACCGGCCAGCACGCACGCGTGCTGGCCTTTCGCTTACGGCGCACGACTGCCGATTCGAGTCCCCTTAGGGCAATGAATTGAAAAGGCCACCTTGCGGTGGCCTTGGTGTTTATCTGTAGCCCTAAGGGGACTCGAACCCATGCTACCGCCGTGAGAGGGCCTAGTTATAGGCATTCGTGAGCACAGGTGGAATCTGTAATGAGTAGAAATGCTTGAATATATTCTGTTACTGACCACTTGCGAACAAGGAAGTCCAGGGATATGTTTTGAGCACGGTTTGAGCACGGCAAATGACCGGGTCAGGGAGCTGCACATGGCGCGAACGAAGCGAAGCACAAAGCTGGACACCTGGAACGCCCGGAAGAAAGTTCCCAAGGGCAAGACCAAACAAGAGCCCTTGGCACCTGGGCAGTACCTTGGGTACCGAAGTCCCAAGAGCGGGGCAGCCGGTTCCTGGTTAGCCCGGTGGAGGAAGGACGAGCAAGTTCTTCAAGTCCGCCTTGGGACGGCAGACGACTTTCATGAAGCGGACGGTGAGGAAGTGCTGACCTATGCCCAGGCTGAGGCCAAGGCAAAGACCTGGTTCAAGGCGAAGGCTCACGAAGCCCTCCGGGAGGAGGGTGGCGAGGTGGTTGCAAAAGGTCCATACACCGTCGCGGTTGCCCTGCGGGATTACTTCGAGGATGGGAAGCGCCGAGGCGTGAAAGGACTGACGCGGGATGAGCAACGGGCTGGAGCGTGGATTCTTCCGGACCTGGGCTCCCTGGAGGTTTCCAGCCTTACTCGAGCGCGTCTTGAGTCATGGCTTGCCAAGGTGGCCGAGTCACCCCGCCGGGTGCGAACTAAGATGATCCGAGAAGAAGATGCACCGGCCCCCAAGCCCAGGAATTTCAAGGTGTCGAGGCCTTCGAAGCCCGGGCCCTTGCCTCCGGCCCCGCCAGCGACCGAAGACGAAAAGCGAGCCAGGAAGGACAGTGCAAACCGCGTGTTGACCGTCCTCAAGGCCGCCCTGAACCACGCCTTGGACCGTTGCCGTGCGAGCAGCGGGGAAGCATGGCAGAGCGTGAAGCCCTTTCGGGGAGTCGGGAAGGCTCGCGTTCGATTCCTTTCCAAGGAAGAACAGGTTCGTTTGGTGAACGCCTGCCCTATGGAGTTTCGGAGCCTAATCCAGGGGGCTCTTTTAACCGGGGCACGATATGGGGAGCTTTCTCGAATGCGGGTTGAAGACTTCAACGCCACGGCAGGAACCGTCTTCATCGCCGAATCCAAAAGCGGGAAGCCCCGCCATGTGGTGCTGACAGTGGAGGGATGCGCCCTGTTCACGGAGATGACCGCAGGGAGACATGCTGGTGATTTGGTGTTTCTTCGGGGCGAGGTGGAACGACGGAAACGGGAAGACCTTGGTAACGCCTGGGGACACAGCGACCAAGCCCGACTCATGCGGGAGGCCTGCAAGGCCGCCAGGCTTGAGCAACTGACCTTCCATGAACTGCGCCACTCTTACGCGTCCATGCTGGTCAACGCTGGATGCCCCTTGGCCTATGTCGCGGCCCAGCTCGGGCACTCGGACACGCGGATGGTGGAGAAGCACTATGGGCACCTTGCCCCCTCTGCCCTGGCTGACTCCATCCGTGCCCTTATGCCGAAGCTTGGATTGATGGAAGCGCCTAAGTTGGAGCCACTGAAGGTGGCGGGAGGCAGTAGGTGACGCAAGAGACGGACAAGGCAAATGTGGGTGGTACGCGGGATGCAACAGATCGGGAAAAACTCATGAACATGGAGCTTCTGAAATATCTTCGAACAAGCCTGATTGAGGAGTTGCCCAAGGATCAAAAGGAGATCATGGCGGCCTGGGATAACCCGCTTTTCCAAGAAGCTGCATGGAAATATCGGGTGGGGATTATGGCCAGCCCGCCTCCAGGATCAAAGGGGCCGAGTATCAAACAGCAGCGGAGAGTCCCCCCCTGCGAACGGGAGAAAACATTTTAGAAAAATCCAAACGCTTGCCGAAAACCTGCATGAAGCGCTCAGCGAAGAACGTCGTTTTACTTTCATTCAGTGTTTGTCTATGAAAAAAAAGGATGAAGTTTTTTTAAAACAACTCGAATCCTTCGCACGAACTGCAAATGAAATGAGGATCGAGTACGCGAAGGCAAAGGAAGAACCCGATGGCCCGCGAGAAAACTCCGGGCAACGAAATCATGAATTGGAAGCCTTGTTAGTTGACCTCTTTCGCTGCCTCCAGCACCGCCCAAAAGGCGGTTTAGTACGCCTGGTCAAGGGCTGTGCCCGGATCATCCATGCATGGGCGCAGGGAACGCACCGCCTAGTGGACGGGAAGCCGACCTGGGTGAAGCCAGCAATTCCAGGGAAAGACTTCGCAGGAGAGCCCTGGAAGAGAATTCAGGCAGACCTGAACTGGTGGAATGAGTTCGAAGCCGAGGGAATCTAGGGAATTGACGGAGGACCGCTAGACAATCAGGATCGGTCCTCCGGTCGATTGTCTAAAGGCTTCGCCTGAAGCTTCCATGAGCGCACAACACGGCGCATATGGAGGCAAGATGCCGAAGCTGAAAACAACACTGCGTCCCCCTACGGGCGGGCCTTCTCCGTCTCCGATTCCTCGGGTGAGCTTCTCGGTGGATGAAGCTGCTCAATCCTGCGGGCTATCGAAGAGCTTCCTCTACAACTGCATGGCTGAGGGGAAGCTGAAGTTCATCAAGGCCGGTTCCCGTCGACTCATTGTCGTTTCGGAGCTGGAAGCCTTCCTGGGTCGCCTTTCTCCGGGACCGGAGGCCGCGTGATGACCATCCCCCAGGAAGAATTCAGGCCGAACCCTCCGCGCCCTGGAGCTCGGGTTTGGCCTTCTGGCCCCCCGCGTGTGATCGCCTCTCGGGGGCGGGGGCACATCGTGGTGGTTTTCCCCTGCGTTGTGGGCGCCAAAGGGTATTCGATGGTGAGCATGGGGGTGTGGTGGCCGACGGAAGACGGACACCATGCGCCCGATCCGCGGAAATGTTGCCTCTTCCACCTTGCGGAGGTCCCGGCCCTGATTCAGGCCCTCAAGTCCCTAGCCGGTTCGGGCGGGAGCATGGAGGATGCGAAGGCACACCCTAGAAGCCTCCAGGACCGCGCCCTTTCGTTTCTGGCGAGTGGTCTAGGCCCTCAGGACCTCCCAGGTAAGTTATGGCCGGGAGAGCCCCTAAACCCCCGACGACTGACGGAACTCGGGAAAGCCCTCCGAAGGGCGGGGCTGCTTACCCCGGGAGATTGGATCTTGACCTCCAAGGGGGAAGACCGCACCCGCTCCCTCACCCCCGGTTCCCCCCGGTTTCCCCCTCGTGCCCCCGAAGAGGTGGCGTGATGGTTCCGGAAGCCGTGCTGGCGGGCTGGCTCGAAGGGCTTGCTGAGATGGGATGTATCTTCGTCGAACTCCTCCCAGGCACCAAACGAACCCTCAAACCCTGGCTCGATTACTCCCACGAAAACGGCGCGCGAGGCGTTGCCAGTGCCCGAAGGTGGCTCAAGCGCGGCTCCGGAGTGGGAATACTTCTCCGGCCTCCGTTGTATGTTTTGGACTTGGACTCTCGCCGTGAGGTAGAGAAGCAAGTGTCCACCGTTCTGGACGCTGGCATCTTGCCGCTGGCTGTCCTGACCCCCTCCGGGGGGCAACACCTCTACGGATTCCTCCCGGAGTCTTTCCCGACTGCGGAGTTGAAGAACCACCTCAACCACCCTCGCGACCAAGATGGCGAGAAGCGGGATATGGACTTCAAATTCGGCCCTCGCACGCTGTTGGTCGCGCCGGGAACCATCCGGAACGGAGCACCCTACATGCCGCAAGAGCCCTGGCGACAACCGCCCATCATGGACCCACGCATCTTCCTGCCCTTCGGCAGGTTCTGGCGTGTGCCCATCCCCTTTTTGAAGGACACCAGGTGTCTCAAAGATCGGACCGCGCGGGCCTGCACCTATCTCGCCAGGTGCGCTCCGGTATCTGTAAGCGGAAGGGGTGGACACAAGACCTTATCGGGCGTCTGCACGCATCTTGTCGGAGCCCTGGATCTCGACCCAGAACTCGCGTTCCACCTCCTCACCCACGGCCCAAATCCCTGGAACCTGCGATGCATGGACGAGGCTGGCAACCCCTTCCCTTGGAGCGACGCTGAACTGTGGGCGTGCTGCACTGGTGCAGTCGATTTGGTGCCCGCTGCGGGCCGAAAGGCCTGGATCCGCCTTCAGGCGAAGGAGACTATGCAAAACGCCCTTCAGGAAGCTGTCCGCACTTTACGGGCCCACATCACCCGCTCACCCGAGGAAAGGGTGCCCGTCGCTAAGGTGCATGAGTTCCTGACCTGGGCAACGACCCTCCACGACCTTACAGTTATTGCACTCGGTGACGAGCTACAGCGTCAGGCTGTGCCAAGGGTGCTGGCAACGCGGCGACGCATCTGCAGCATCCCAGGGCTGAACTGGTGGGCATTCCAGGCTGCCGTGGTGGAAGCGGAGCGGCTCAGGCAGGTTCGGGTGGGGGGTGATAGGGGCTGCGCCCTAATGAAGCACCTTGCTTCTCTACGGGTAGAGAACCAAGCGTCCACCAAACCTGCAGCGTGAAGCGAAGTGTGTATCCGAGCGAAACTAAGCGTCCCACAGCCTGCCTTCACGTCCTTCCTGTGTATCGAGAACAGCATGAGGGCCGCTCCATCATCTACGACAATGACTGTCGTGCACTCCTTCGGAAGCCTGGACACCGCCATGTGCGGAACCATCACCATCGCTAAGGGTTTGAACGTCCAGGTCCTTGGAGCCGCACGGGATGGCGTCACCCTTCGGTGGAGGCGACGCCAAGGTGGGAGCTTCTGCCAGGCCGTGGCCCTGGTTCCGCGCGCCCTGTCCATCGGGGGAAGCGCCTGGTGGTCCAGCTGAAGACATGAGTATATTAATCGCGACCGGAAATGCTGGACCTAGAAAATAAAAATGCCATGCGGCCATGCACAATAAAAGGCAAGGGAAATAGCTTACAAATCAAGATCACCAACACAAGCACAAAATCAATTTAAACACTTAAATCAACTAAGTACAACTCGATCCACAGACTGATCTTGCATTTCCTAAATTGAGCGCCTTAGCCCGCCGTTTCCTTGTCCACTACTTGTAAACATGCAATTAAAAGTCACTTAACCGTCCGCCCCAAGCGGCCTTGTATGTCCTGATAGATATCATTCAACAAATGGCTATCCATACCTTCTAGGTTGTTATAGATAGCCTCAGTTCTTACACGAATTCGTTTGAACCCAGGTTCAAACTTCATTGTGGCCCTCACCTTATACACATCCCAGCCCTTTTCATCCCTACGAAGACCATATCCGACCTTCCAACCTGTCCTAATATAACCAGAGGTCTCATCCAAGGTTTCAATGTCAAGCTTGGTTGCTACAATATCAACAACAGTTTGCCATTTGTGCTTTGGATCGTAATCTTCCTTTAGATCTACAATCTTCCATTCACTAGAATCACCTTTTATGAAATATGTAGGCGGTTTTTTACATGCTACACTGGCCATCAATACGATCGAAGCAGCTGTGATCATCCATGACTTCATGAAGACTCCTGGGGTTTAGGTTTTCAAACCGAGTGAAAGGAAACGTGATGCCTTGTGAAGGCTTTGGGTAGCTCGGATGATCATAGTTGCCGACCAGAGTGATTGCTAGTATCCCCAAGGAATTTTGGAAAACCGGAGTCGTCGATGGGGGGAAGCGGGAGCGGTCGATGGGGCGGCCACTGCAAAAGGCGGACAGTTGAATCCTGTCAGCTGGTCGAAGTGCGGCCAGGGGGGCGGATAGTCGGGCGCTTCAATGAAGGCGCCTGGAGACTTTCCCCAATGAACGAGGGAGACCAGCTGTTCCTTACCTTGGAGAGAAACCTAAACGGAAGGAAGGTTCTGCAAGCCATCGAGGTAATGCCCTGGTCTCCACCGTTGGGTGGGCGTGCCTTCTGGCTTTCCTGTCCACTGTGCAGAAGAAACTTTCGCAAACTCTTTGCGCCTCCTGGTCAATTCGATTTTCGATGCCGACAATGCTGGGGGCTTGCCTACCAATCGAGCCAGGAAGCCCACCTTTGGGATCGAGGATTTGCCTTGGCACTGCTCGCCCCCATTCTTTCCACCGGGATCAAGCCTTCGGATGTGGAACGTGCGATGCGCCGGAGCAGGCCTCGAAGATGATCCGCAGGAAGGAAAAGTAACCAACCTCCGGCAAAGCGATCTCCACTGGTACCCACTCGGCGAGTCTCACATCCAGGGATGCCTTTTGAGTACCGTTTGAGCACGAGGCCATCAAAGGCAAACACCGCGCCGGATAAATACAAGTAACCCCCAGATTTCTCTGGGGGTTTTGTCTGTAGCCCTAAGGGGACTCGAACCCCTGCTACCGCCGTGAGAGGGCGGCGTCCTAACCGCTAGACGATAGGGCCGCAGGAACTGAAAGGATACGATGGCGCGGGCTGCGATTCAACCGCGAAGTAGGGTGAGGATGCTGAATTCCGGGGGGGCGCCGAGGCGCAGGGGGAGGCCGACGACGCCGAGTCCGGCGCTGACGTAGAGGTGGTGCGGGCCTTCCTGGTAGTGGCCATGGGTGTAGGGGCCCAGGATTCGGGCGCTATTGAGACCGGGCAGGAGGTTCATCTGGCCACCGTGGGTGTGGCCGCTCAGGGTGAGGCGGGCACCGGTGAGCTTGGCGTCCGGCCAGCGACTGGGACGATGGCATAGACAAAGCCGCCACACACGGGGATCCAGTCCCTGCACCGCCGCCTGGGGATCGGGGCCGATGCCCCCCCGTCCCACCGTGGCCATGGGATCCTGCAGACCCACCAGGGCCAAGCGATCACCGTGGCGCTGAAGCATCTCCGAACGGTTCTCCAGGCAATGGATACCTTCGGCCTCCAACGCCGCCAGGATGGGCGCAGCATCGGTGAAGAAGTCATGGTTGCCGAGGACCCCGAAGCATCCCAGGGGGGGACGAAGCCCTCGAAAGGCCTCGCAAAGGGGCCCGATCTCCTCCGGAAGGCTGTCCAC
This sequence comes from uncultured Solibacteraceae bacterium, assembly GCA_964589695.1. GTDB lineage: Bacteria > Acidobacteriota > Holophagae > Holophagales > Holophagaceae > CAZPUI01. The sequence goes on from CAZPUI010000143.1 coordinate 8,615, forward strand.
AAAGTCCCCACCGAAAAGGACCAGGTCGGGGTGCTCCCGCTCCACGAGACGTCGCCAGTGGCCCAAGGTGCCCGGGCTCACCAATGGCCCCGCGTGGAGGTCCGATAGGAAGGCGATCCTCAGCCCGTGGAAACCCGCCGGGAGGTCGGCGAAGGTCATATCCACACGCCGAATCACCGGATTCCCATAGGCTTCCCTTCCACCCTGCCGCAGCCCCGCGGAGAAGATCCCGACGCTGGCACTGGCCCCGGCCCCCAGAAACCAGCGGCGGGAGCCTTCCATGGGCTGGGTCCGTCCCCCTTTTCGTACCACCCACCAGAACGCAAGGGACAGCGCTCCCATCAGCACATTGAGCGCAGCCACCACCTGGAAATACTCCACCAGGCGAGCCACCGGCCTCAGCCCGGTCATGACGCCATGGTTTCCAAGCCCCGTGAGCCTCAATCCCACATAGAGGGCCAGAAAGGCGTTGAGCCCAAGGGTTCCCCAAACAATCCAGCGGTTCCATTGCATGCCCAGGAAGACCCGCAGGAGCCGCCAGTGGGCCACCTGGAGCAGGATTACCAGGAGAAGCAGGAACGCGAAGGTCATGGAGACGACATGGAAGCGTGGCTTAGGCGGGCGGCAGGATGGGGCCTCAAATTCTCCGCCAAGGAACCTTCACACACGGAGAGCGACCTGCCTTTCTTCAGGGCTCACCCCAGGGCCAGCATGCGCTCCATGGGGGCCAGGGCCCGCTGTCGAAGCCCTTCGTCCAAGGTGATGGCAGGTTGGAGGTCCCGGAGGGCCAGGTAGATCTTCTCGAGCGAATTCAGCTTCATGTAGGGGCACAGGGAGCAGTTGCAGCCACTGTCCGCAGGGATGGGGATGAGTTCCGCCTCGGGCCGCAGCTTCCGCATCTGGTGCAGGATGCCCACCTCGGTACCGATGATGAAGGCCGGGGCGGGATCGGTGGCCACGAACTTCAGGAGGGCCGCCGTGGAACCCACGAAATCGGCCGTGACGCTGACACTGGCATCACATTCGGGGTGGACGATGAGCTTGGCCTCGGGATGCTGGGCCCGCAGGGACGCCACCCTTCGGGCGGTGAACTGCTCGTGCACGATGCAGAACCCCGGGAAGAGCGCCATTTCCCGCCCCGTCCGACGGGACACCCAGCGCCCCAGGTGCCGGTCGGGCGCAAACACGATCTTGCGGTCCGCAGGCAGGCTCTGCACCACCCGCTCGGCATTGGAACTGGTGCAGATGATGTCCGACAGCGCCTTCACCCCAGCCGAACAGTTGATGTAGCTCACCACGACATGGTCCGGGTAATCCTTCAACCACTCCGAAAAGACCTCCGGCGAACAGCGGTCCGCCAAGGAGCAGCCCGCATCCAGATCCGGCACCACCACGGTGCGCGTTGGATTGAGGATCTTGGCGGTCTCGGCCATGAAGTGGACCCCGCAGAAGAGGATCACCTCCGCATCCACCTTCCGCGCCGCCTGGCTCAACTGGAGACT
>CAZPUI010000144.1:0-10054 GCA_964589695.1 uncultured Solibacteraceae bacterium
ATTCATGGGGGTGCGAATCTCGTGGCTCATGTTGGCCAGGAAGTCGCTCGTGGCCTGGGTGGCGGCCTCGGCTTCCGCCTTGGCTTCCTGGAGGGCCCTCTGCTGAGCCTCCAGATCCCGGGTGCGCTCCGCCACCAGCGCCTCCAGCCGGACCTTTTCCCGGCTCAACTGGTGGGTGCGCAGGCGGGTCAGGCCCCAGAAGGCCCCCAGCATGCCCAGGACATAGGCCCCGTAGGCCATCCGGGTGCGCCACCAGGGAGGGGGGATGCTCAGGGGCACCACCAGGGCCGATGGGTTCCATACCCCATCGGCATTCGCAGCCCGGACCACGAAGCGGTAGGTCCCGGGTCCCAGGTTCGTATAGTCCGCGCGCCGCTGGCCTGATTCCACGGCACGCCACTGTTCGTCGAAGCCTTCGAGCCTGAATTCGTAGCGGTTCCGCCGGGGGTCTGTGAAATCCATGGCGGCGAATTCGAAGGCGAAGAAGAGACTCCGGTAGTCCAGACGCAGGCCCTGGGGTGCCGCCAGCAGCTGGTCCTCTGGGAGGGGAGGGCCCTGCCGCTGCAGGGCCGTGAGGACCACCCGTGGGGCCGGCGCCGCGGGTCCGAGCAGGACGGGATCGAAGCGGGTGAGACCATTGATCCCACCGAAGTAGAGTTCGCCCTTGGGACCCCGGTGATGGGCGAAACGGTTGAATTCATCGTCCTGGAGTCCATCCGCCTGCAGGAAATTCCGGAAGGTGCCCGCCTCGGGCTGGAAACGACAGAGCCCGCGGTCCGTGCTCAGCCAGAGGGCGCCCCCCGCATCCTCCTCCACCCCATACACATTGTCGTGGGGCAGGCCCTCGGCCCTCCGATAGGTCCGGAAGCGACCCCGCTGGGGGTCCTCCAGAAGCCTCAGTCCCGCCCCCTTGGTTCCCACCCAGAGGCGCCCTTGGCCGTCCTCGTGGAGGCAGGTGATGAAGTTGCCCCCCAACCCTTCCCCCGGGGCCCCGGCAAACCGCGCCACCGTCGTTTCCTTTCCGGGATCGAAGACCAGGAGGCCCTGGTACATGGACCCGACCCAGATCCGCCCCTGCCGGTCCTGGTGGAGGCACTGCACGTAGAGGTCCAGGGCCGAGCGCTCCAGAAGGCCCGAGGCACCCAGATCCACGACCCGGAATCCGGGCCCCTCGGGATCGACCCGCACCAGCCCCGTGCGGGTTCCGGCCCAGATCCTTCCCTCGCGGTCCTCCAGCAGGGCCTGAACCTCCAGGGGATGGTCCTGCCGGGGGTCCATCGCCTTGCCGCGCCACAGGCGGTGGGCCCCGGTTCGGGGATCGTAGAGGGCCAGTCCATCCGCCGTTCCCAGCCACACCCGACCCCGGCGATCCTCCAGGATGGCGTAGATCTCCTGCATCCCGGCACTGTTGGGGGCAGGCCTCGGGGGGCAGAGCACCGCCCGACGGCGCAGCTCCCGATCCAGAACCTGGAGCCCTCCCCCCTGGGTGCCCACGAGCAAGCGACCATCCCTCAGCACCCGGAGGCCCCGAACCATGGGATGGGTGAGGGACGTGGGTCCCACACCCAGGCTCTGGAAGAGCCTTCGGGCCGGGGAGAGCTTGTGGAGGCCCAAGGTATCGGTGCCGATCCAGATCACGCCGGCCTGGTCCTGGAACACACAGGTGATGTGATCATGGCCAGGCTCCGCGGGGTGGCCTGGCTCCTTGCGTTCGGATCGCAGGAACCGGCGCTGGGGATCCAGGACCTTGAGCCCGTCCCCCTCGGTCCCCAGCCATAAACATCCCTCCCGATCCTCGGCGAGCACCGACAGGCTGGCCCGGCATGTGCCCGCCGTCCAGGGCACGAAGCCATTCGAGCCGGGCCCATGGCGAAGGAGCCGACCCTGGGTATCGCCGGCCCACACGATGCCCCCACGATCCACCAGGATGCTGCGGACCTCGTTGCCCGGAAGGGTGCCAGCCCGCTGGTCGTACACCGTTCGGCTGCGCCGGTCCGGACCGATGCGCAGGATGCCCGCCCAGTGCTGGGCCACCCAGAGCGCCCCCTCAGCATCCTCTGTCAGACCAGCCACTGCGAAGGGGTTGGCCGTCACGGCCCCCGGAGCCCGGGGTCGGAAGTCCTCCAGGCGCAGGGTGCGGGGGTCCAGACGGAAGGGGCCCGTGGAGGTGCCCACCCAGAGGTAGCCCGCACGATCCTCCAGCAGATGGGTCACGATGGGATGGCCCAGTCCCTCGGCCACACCCAAGGTGCGAAAGGTCCCCTTGGTGGGCTCCCACAGGGCCAACCCTCCCCCTTCCGTGCCCGCCCAGACGCGTCCCGAGCGATCCGCCAGCACCGCCCGTACCTGGCCCATGGGCAGACTGCCGGGCCCTCCGGGCCGGAAGATGCGGAAGCCAAATCCGTCATAGCGGCAGAGGCCGTCGGAGGTACCTACCCAGAGGAAGCCCTGGTGGTCCTGGGCCAGTCCCCGCACCCAGTTGGCGGAGAGTCCTTCTCGGGTGGTGAAGCGCTCGTAGACATAGGGGAGCTGGGCTTGGAGCAGCGGTAGGGTCACCACCATTCCCACGCAGGCTCGAACCCCGATGCGTCGCCTCATGACGTGAGCGTATCGGCCCCGGCCATCAACTTCCATGCCCCGGGCAAGGAATCGCTCCGATCCATGGAAGCTCCGTGCAGGAATTGGCCCATTTTGCGTACCCCAACGTTCGGATGCCTTTGGAGCCATCGGATCAATCTCATGATATTTCAAAGATCCGAGCGCCAGGGGCGGACTTGAACCCGTCTGCGGTCGTCTGAAAAAGTCTTAAATCGGAAAGCTTTCCACGCGTGGTCTGCGGGAGCCTACGGATTCCCATGCAAATCGTCTGGATTTTTGGGAATTCAGTTCCAGACTTGGGCTGTCATGCCCATCACCTCGCCCCTCAATCCCAGCGCCGCCAGCCCCCTCTACCTCCAGCTCCAAAGGACGCTGCGGGGACTCATCCAGGGGGGTGAGTGGCAACCGGGCATGCGCATGCCCGCGGTGCCCGAATTGGCCAGTCGCTTCAGCGTCCACCGCCTGACGGTGCTGAAGGCCATCTCTGGGCTCAAGCGCACGGGCTGGGTGCAGACGGTTCATGGTCGGGGCAGCTTTGTGTCAGAGCGCCTGCCCGAGGCCCCTTCCAGCCTGCGGGAACCCGAAACCTTCCCCTTCGAAGGCAGCTCGGTGCGGGTTCACGAAAACGAACTGGGCCCCTGGCTGGGGGAGACCCTGGAGCGGGCCCAGAACCGACAGCTCCTGAGCTTCTCTGCGGGTTTCCCCCCTTCGGACCTGCTGCCGGGCGAACAGCTCCGCCGCCTCCACAACCGGGTCATGAAGGAACTGGATTCCGAGGCCTGGGTCTACACCAATCCTGCAGGCTATCCCCCCTACCTCCAGGCCATCCGGGAATGGCTGGCCACGGAGGAGGAACCCATCCCCGAGGCCTGGAGCGTGCGTGCCACCTTGGGGGCCCAGGCTGCCCTGGCCACGGCCCTGGAGTCCTTCACCGTGCGGGGGGACCATGTGCTGGTGGAGAGCCCCTGCTACCTGGGCTTCCTGGCCCTCATCAAGGCCCTGGGGCGGGTGGCGATTCCCGTGCCCGTGGATCGGGCGGGGCTGCATCCGGATCGCTTGGCTTCGGCCCTCCAGAAGGGGGAGCCCAAGCTTCTCTTCACCACCGCCACCTTCCACAACCCCACGGGCATCACGTACAGCCGCGCCCGCCGGGAGCGCATCCTGGCCCTGACCCGGGCCCATGGCGTGATCCTGGTTGAGGATGATGCCTATGCCGATCTGCGCTTCACGGGCATCTCCATCCCCAGCTTCCGCATGCTGCCAGGAGCCGACAACGTGATCCACGTGGGCACCTTCTCCAAGTGCCTGGCGGCGGGCCTGCGGGCGGGCTATGTCGTCGCGCCCGACCCCCTCATGGCCCGCATGGCTCCTGTTCAGGAAGTCCATGGCATTGCCCTCCCCACCCTGTCCCAGGCGGTGGTGGGCCACCTGCTGGAATCTGGGGGGTTCAAGCGCCATGTCACCCGGCTCCGCCGCTCCCTGCGCGAGCGCCGGGACGCCATGCTGGAGGCCTTGCACCAGCACTTCCCCCGGGAAGCCGACATCAGCGAACCCAAGGGGGGCATGCACCTTTGGGTGGTGCTGCCCGAGGACCTCTCCGCCCTGGAACTCCTGAAGGAAGCCATTGCCCATGGGTTGGGGTTCGCACCGGGCCCGCTCTTCTTTGCCGACGGGCGGGGGACCAACTGCTTCCGTCTCAACTTTTCCACCCACGCCCCGGGCGTGACCCGGGATGCCATCGCCCGCCTGGGACGCCTCCTTCACTCCCGTTCCAAATAGGGTCCAGCCCCAAGGAGCTGCCATGTCCGATCGCTTCGACATCCACCTCGCCCCCACCCGCATCTCCGCCGAGGCGCGTAACGAGAAGCTCCAGGGCCTGAGCTTCGGCAAGGTCTTCTCCGAGCACATGGTGGTGGTGCCCTTCCGGGAAGGCGAGGGCTGGCTCAAGGGCGAGCTCAAGCCCTTCGGTCCCCTCACCGTGAGCCCTGCGGCCAATGTTCTGCACTACGGCCAGGCCATCTTCGAAGGGTTCAAGGCCTATCGCCAGCTGGATGGCAGCATCAAGAGCTTCCGCCCCAGCTGCAACGGGCATCGCTTCAATGAGAGTGCCGCCCGCCTGGCCATGCCCGAGGTGCCCGTGGACCTCTTCCTGGAAGCCGCTGACCTCCTGCTGAAGGCCGACCACGAGTGGGTTCCCAACACGCTGGATGCCGAAAAGATGGCGGACCAGAGCTTCTACTTCAGGCCCTTCATGATCGGTCTGGGGGATTTCCTGGGGGTCAAGGCCGCCGAGGAGTATCTCTTTCTCATGATCGGTGGGCCTGCTGGCAGCTACTTCCAGGGGGGCGTGAAGCCCGTGACCATCTGGGTGGAGGAGGAGTTCGTCCGCGCCGCCCCCGGTGGGACCGGCCGCGCCAAGTGCGCCGGCAACTACGCCGCCAGCCTGCTGCCCGGCAAGGTGGCCCGGCAGCGGGGCTGCGACCAGGTGCTCTACCTGGATGCCGTCCACCGCAAGTATCTGGAAGAGCTCGGGGGTATGAACGTCTTCCTCGTGCTCAAGGAAGGCGCCCGCACCGTCATCGCCACCCCTGAGAAGAGCGGCACCATCCTGGAGGGCGTGACCCGGGACAGCCTCATCACCGTGGCCCGGGAACTGGGCTACGACGTGGAGGAGCGCCGCCTGTCCATCGACGAGGTGGAGACCGCCCACCGCACGGGCAACCTTCGGGAAGCCTTCGCCTGCGGCACCGCCGCCGTGGTCAGCCCCATTGGCACCCTTCTCAGCCGTCGGGGCACCTGGATCATCAATGACCACAAGGTGGGAGAGATCTCCATGAGGCTCCGGGCCGCCCTGCTGGACATCCAGTACGGAATCGTGCCGGACCACCGGGGCTGGCTGCATTCCATCCTGTAGGGTTCCAGAAAACCGCCCCCGGCTGGGCCGGGGGCGGTTTTCTGGAAATGGGGTAGGGCTAACTGGGGTGTTTCTTTACTGCGGGGCCTCATCACCTCCGCGCTCGCCTTCCGGCTCCGCGGGGGCTTTTCGTTTGTTCGGCCACCCTATTTAGACCTTTGCCAGTGCCTCCACCGCCAATTCCGCGGTTCGGGCCGTGACCTTGTGGCAGAAGTCCTTCAGGTTGTTTTCGTAGAAATGGGTCTGGCCTTCGGGGGTTCCCAGGTCGCAGCCCAGGAGCATGGCGCAGTTCCGGGAACCGAACTCGGCCTCGAAGGCGCGGACCAGGCGCTGGGTGGCCTGGAAGCAGGCCTCGTAGGGTTCGCCGGGGGCATTCCGTCCAAGCACCAGCCCGAGGCCCATGATCCCCCCCGTGAGCGCCCCGCAGGTGCCGCAGGTTCGGGCCATGCCTCCGCAGAAGCCCGTGGCGATGCGGGGAAGGACCTCGGTTTCCATGCCATGGACCTGGGCAAGGGCCAGGAGCACACTCTCGGCGCAGTAAAGCCCCGATGCGAAGTGATCGGAGGCGAGCTGGGTGGCGGTGGTCATTAGGAATCCTTTGCTGAAAGCGCCGTGGAGGGTAGGCCATGGAACCCCCTCTCTGCCAACGCTTCAAGGGAAAACCAACCACCCTCCCTGCTGGACCTTCCTGGGTTGGCGATGTGTGAAGAATGATCCGGGTCCAGGTGGCTTCAATCCCCCGCGGGCCCGAGCATGGCCTGATAGAGCTCTAGGTCACGGGCCGAGAAGCCGCAGAAGAGCACTTCTGTGAGGCTTGTGGGGGTTTCGCCGAAGGCCCGAACGGTTTCCACAGCGATGCGTGCGGCGGGTTCGGCGGGATACCCGTAGATGCCCGTGCTGATGCAAGGGAAGGCCAGGGTGGCGAAGCTGTGGCGGGCGGCCAGTTCGAGGCAGCGCCGGTAGCAGGAGACCAGCAGGTCCGCCTCGCCCTGGCCACCGCCCCTCCACACGGGACCCACGGTGTGAAGGATGTGCTTGGCCGGAAGTCGATACCCCTTCGTCAGCTTGGCCTCCCCGGTGCGGCAGCCCCCCAACAACCGGCATGCGTGGACCAGGTCCGGACCTGCGGCCCGGTGGATGGCCCCATCCACGCCCCCACCCCCCAGCAGCGAGGAATTGGCCGCATTGACAATGGCATCCACGGCGAGGGTGGTGATGTCGGCGCGCAGGGTTCGGAGGTTAAGCATGGCTGGACCCGGAAAGGCACCCAGGGTACCAGCTGGTCTGCCCTTGCCCCAGGTGGATCCCGCCCTAGAGGTGGCCCTTGGCCATGTCCCGCCCCAGGAGGGAGGCCTTGAGCCTCCGATGGGTGCGGAGGAACTTCAGGTCCCCGACCGTGTCGTACATCAGCTGGTAGTGGAAATAGTTCACGTACTCCAACCCCGCCAGGAGCCCGAAGGCGCACCCCAGCCCCAGATCCCGGGTGAACCTGGGGGCGGTGAGGCCTTCGAACACGAGCCAGGCACCCGCCGCCGCGAGCAATGCCAGGTCGAGGGCGCGGAAGGTCCGGAATAAGGCATGGAACGCGACGTTCGACAGCCAGGGGCGACGACGAATCGAGCGCAGCTTGGCATACCAGTACAGCGATCCCTGGATGAGGAGGAAATCCGCCAACCCAAGCCCCACAAGGGTCCTGGCTCCCAGGTGGGCCTCTTCCCAGGTGAGCCCCAGGTAGAGGGTGAAGAGACCCGCCGCCAGCAGCTCGAAGGACCACAGGTAGGTGAGGCGTCGCTCAAGCGAGGGTCGCCCCTTGACGTTCATTTCCACCGTGGCACCCACCCCTTCCCGGTTCTACCCCTGGAATCCCATCGCGGGTGAAGAAGGCTCAGTTCCTGCCCACGATCCCCGTCATGGGGCTGCTGGCGCTGGCATAAAGGCGCCGGGCCATGCGGCCGCTCTCGAAGGCCAGGCGACCGGCCCGGACGGCGAGGTCCATGGCCTCGGCCATCTTGGTGGGTTCCCCGGCCTCCGCCACGGCGGTGTTCAGCAGCACCGCGTCCGCCCCCAATTCCATGGCCACCGCGGCATCGCTGGCGGTGCCCACCCCCGCATCCACAATCATCGGCAGCTTGTACTCATCACAGATCTCCTTGATCAGGAGCAGCACGTAGGGGTTCTGGACCCCCAGCCCCGAACCGATGGCGGACCCCAGGGGCATGATGGCGTGGACCCCCAGGTCGCAGAGCTTGCGGGCCAGGATGGGATCGGCATTGAGGTAGGGCAGCACGATGAAGCCCTCTTTCACGAGCTCGGCACAGGCCTTGTAGGTCTCCTCGCCATCGGGATACAGGCTCTTGGTGTCCCCCAGCACCTCCACCTTGATCCAGGGGTTGTCCAGGGCCTCCCGGGCCAGGCGGGCCACCCGCAGGGTGTCCTCCCGGGTGAAGCAGCCTGCGGTGTTGGGCAGCAGGTGGATGTCCTTGGGGATCCAGTTCAGGATGTTGTCTTCGCCGCTGGCCCCCAGGTCGAAGCGCCGCACCGCCAGGGTCACCATCTCGGACCGGGCCGCCTCGTAGCACGCCTTCATGGTGGCGAAGGTCTTGTACTTGCCCGTGCCCAGGATCAGGCGGTTGGAGAAGGTCCTGCCGGCGATGGTGAGTGTCATGGCGTCCCCTGCCGCGAACCCCACGCTCCGGGACAACCCCCAGGCACGCGGATCCGCCCTTCGATTGTAGGGGGGACCCCCTCCTGGCCCAAACGGGTCACTTCCATGCGGGTGGGAGCCCCATGGGGGCCAAGGCGGAGCCCGCCGTATTCGACGGGGGCGTGCGCCTCAGGACAATGGCGTCCATGGGGTCCAGCCGGACCTGGGTCGTGGGCTGTCCATCGTTGTAGCGGGCCTCGGACTGCACCAGGATCGCATCGGCGATGGCCGTGCCCAGTCCCAGGTTCCGCAGGCGCACCTTGGAAGGCACGGCAGGGTCCAGCCTCACCGTCCCAATGCGATGCCATTGGTCCCCTCCCTGGGTCTGGTCGAAGGTGGCGGAGGCCACCACCACCTCTCCAGCCAAAACCTCCATCACCACCTGGGTGCTCCAGCCCGTGGCCTGGGGGGCCGCGGGCCACCACGCGTCCAAGGAATACTGATCGGCTGCGGGAAGATCCAGCAGCCATTCCGCCTGGCCGTCCGTGCCCGCCAACTGGTGGCACCCTGGACCCCAGTCATGGAACCACGGTCCCGAGGCCTTCCACTGCCCGCTGTCCACCACCGTGCTGATCCAGGGTCCCGTGCAGGAAAAGGCCGAGGCAACGTCATCCACCACCTTCTGGACCAGGGGCGCCTCGGTACCCAGCAGCCGGGAATAGCCCACCGGAAGCGTCACGGTTTGCACCTCCCTGGAACCATTGAGCACCACCAGTCCATGGTCGAAGGCCCGGCTGAACACATCTGGTGGATGCTGGGTGAGGCGCACGCCATCGATCCATACCGTGCCCACCCGCACCCCCAGGTTGAGGCTCAGGCGGGCATCCGTCACCGTCTCCAGGGCCTCGAAGGTCACCGAATACCGAGTCCACTGGGTGCCCAGGACAAAATCCGCACCGAGCCCGTAGCCATGCCAGTCCGGGCTCCCCTTCTGGAGACTCGCACGGAGGGCGTGGGGGGCATCGGCCTTGGCCCAGAATTCCAGGTCGTAGGCCACCCTCTGGGTGAGGGCCCGGTTCATTTGGAAGAGGGCAATGTGCCAATCCTTCCCCTGTCCCGCATTGGAGATGTCCACCCTCAGGCAGGCCGTGCCCTCCTTGGCGTCGGTTGTCACGCGCTGGAAGGTCGCGGCGCATCCCACCGAGGTGTTCACCCAGTTGGTCCAGGTGCCGCTCAGGGGCGACTCGAAGCCACCATTGGCGATGAGGTCCGTGGTGGGGGTGGTGCCCAGCTCCACCCTGCTGGCGGATCCCAGGGGCTGGCCCAGGTTGTGGTCCAGCTCCTCGTACCACCAGTCCTGGCCATGGTCTGTATCCCCAAACTCGTAGGCAAAGTAGCCGTCGTTCATCAGGGTGAGGCCCAGCCCGAACCGCATGTAGGGGAAGAAGCGCCGGGCGAAGTCCAGGGTTGTGGGTGGGATCTTCTCCAGCGGTGTGTAGTCGTAGCCGTAGGCGATTTCATCGGGGGGCGAGGCCTCCACCATCGTGATCACGGGTCCACGCCCCAGGGCATACCAGCCGTGGTAGGTGTTCCACAGGCTGGCGAAATCCCGGGTGCCGTCCTTCACCGACGCCGTGCGGATGCCGATGCTATCGCCGTTGAACACCGCCCCCAGCTCCGGGGTGGCAGGGTCGGGCAGGTGGCCCATGGTGATGGCCCAGGGCATGAGCTCACGCCAGGCGTTGAGCTCGGCGTACACGCCCGCCTTCCATGCGGCGTCAAGCCAGGCGGGATCATCGGGCAGTCCATCCTCGTTGGCGTCCACCTGCACCGGGTTTCCCCACACGTCCTCGGTCAGGTTGGATTGGGAGGTGAAGAAATTGTCGAAGAAGACGCCA
>CAZPUI010000145.1:0-10050 GCA_964589695.1 uncultured Solibacteraceae bacterium
TTGCGGGTGCGGGTGGAATTCTCGAAGAAGAGATTGACCACCAGTTTCTTCCGCAGGGCCGGCACGATCTTGATGTCGGGCCGCTCACACACCTCTTCGAAGACCTTGGCCTGATCGAGGAGTACGGTGATGTCCTCCACGCTCAGGGGTTCAATGCCCAGCAGATGCTTGTGGGGAAAGACGTACCTGGTCTGGGTCATGGCTAGGCCCTCCCTTCGAGGAAGACACCGTCTTCCCCATCGATCTCGCGCACCTTCACGGACACGCGCTGTTGCTTGGAAACCTCGAGCTTGAGGCCGGTGAAATCGGGCTGGATGGGCAGTTCCCTCCCCCCCCGGTCCACCAGCACGGCGTACCACACCCGCTTGGGGCGACCATGATCCAGGAGGGCATCCAGGCCCGCCCGCACGGTGCGCCCGGAGAAGACCACATCATCCACGAGCACCACGGCGCGGTTCTTGAGGCTGAAGGGGATTTCCGTGGGCCGAATGATGGGGGCACCACTCTTCTCCGTGAGGTCATCGCGGTAGAGGGTGATGTCCAGGATGCCCACGGGAATTTCCTTGCCCAGGGTCTCCCGCAGCTTGAGGGCCAGGCGCTCCGCCAGGGGCAGGCCGCGGCTTCGAATCCCGATGAGGACCAGGTTCTCCTCCTGTCCGAACTCGGCGGCGATCTCGCGTCCCAGGCGGGACAGATACGAGTCCATCTGCTGAGCATCGAGCAGACACGGTGCGGCAGGGGCGTTCATGGATCCTCCAGGGGCGCGGAAGCCGTTTCCAGTGTAGCCGAGCCTCAGCCGAACACCTGACCGTGGAAAGCCCCGAAGGGATCGTTCCGGCTGCTGCTGACTTCCAGCACACGGGCCTTGACGAGGTCCGCCAGCTGTCCGGGAACCTTGGGACCATGGGCGGTCCGATCCAAACCCTCCGCCCCTGCCACGCCCACCCAGGCGTTCCGACCCGAACGTTTGGCCACAAAGAGGCAGGCATCCGCCACAGCCATCACCCGCTCCCAACCCAACCACTCGGGATCCGTGACCTTGAAGGGCAGCAGGGAGTACCCGATGGAGCAGGACCAGTGGAGGTGCTCCTCCAGCCCCTCGGGCACATAGTCCAGCTCCGCCACCGTGGCCCGCATCCGCTCCGCCAGAAGCGCGGCCTCGCCTCGGCTCGCCCGCCGAGCCACCACCGCCAGGGCGGCTCCCGTCCATCGCACCACGAGATCCCCTTCCCGCACCACCGATCGCAGGGCCTGGGCCGTGGCGACCAGCACCCCATCCCCCGCCACGTTCCCGTATCGCCGATTCAGGTCCTCGAATCGGTCGATGTCCAGGAGGTAGAAGACGAGGTCCCCATTCACCAACGCACGAAGGCTGCCGCTGTCGCGGTAGGCGCGGATGACCGAAGACACATCATCCGGCAGCACCAGCCCCAGAAAACGCCGGTTGGGGAGTCCCGTGAGGCCATCCTTGAGGCTCTGGCCATGGAGCAGCTTGGTGGCCTCCGCCAGGGAGGTCTGGGATTCCTCCAGGGTCCGGGCAGCCTCCTCCCGGGCCGCCGAGGCCTCCTGGAGGGCCTGGTTCCGGGCCTTCAGCTCTGTGTCCAGTTCACCCATTTCCTGGGCCATCCGCCGGAGTTTTTTCGAGGCCCGGAGGCTCGCAAGGAACACCCCCACCAGGATCCCCCCACTCAGGGCACCGGTCACCCACAGGATCGAGACAAGGTTCCACAACATGCCAAACTCCAGGCCGCTTCCTTCCATCGGCTTCCCCCGGAAGGAAGTGAACCTTGGATAATCGGACCATGCACACCTATCGAATCCTTCTCCATGGTCTGGGCAATGTGGGACGGCGGTTCCTGGAGTTGATCCGGGACCGGGAGGCCCTCCTGGCCTCTCGAGATGGGCTGTGCCTCAAGGTGGTGGGGGCCGCGGACCGTGGGGGGATCGCCTTCGACCCCGCGGGTTTGGACCTCTCCCGGGTCATCGACCTGAAGACACAGGGACGGTCCGTCGCCCGCCTGGGGGGGGCCGGAGATGCCCTCCGGCTGCTGGAGGCCGTGCCTGCGGACCTGGTCCTGGAGGCCTCGCCCACCAACCTGGAGGATGGTGAACCGGGTCTGGGATTCGTGCGGGGCGCCCTAAACCGGGGCCTCCATGCGGTGTTGGCGGCCAAAGGTCCCCTGGTGCTGGCCTTCGAGGAACTGTGGAGCCAATCGGCCTGGGTGGACCCGGGTTCCCCACACCTTCGATTCAGTGCCACGGTGTGTGGGGCCCTGCCCAGCGTGAACCTCGCCCTTCGGGATCTGGTGGCCGCCGAGGTCTCCCAGGTCGAAGGCGTGCTGAACCTCACCACCCAGATCATCCTGGCCCGCATGACCGAAGGTCTCAGCTTCGCCGAGGCCCTGGCCGAGACCCAGGCCCTGGGTCTGGCGGAGACCAACCCCTCCCTGGATGTGGACGGCCTGGACGCCGCCTGCAAGCTGCTCATCGTGGCCAAGGTGCTCTGGCAGGTCCCCGGCGGACTGGAGCAGGTGACACGCCAGGGGATCCGCGAGCTGGATCCGAGCCTCCTTCAGGAACGCGCCCGACAGGGACTCCGCACCAGCCTCCTGGCCACCGCCACCCGGGATGCCCAGGGCCTTCGCCTGACCGTCGCCCCCACGGCCCTGCCCCCCGACCACCCCCTGGCCCACCTGGACCTGGACGAGGGCGGCATCCTCTACCACACGGACATCTACGGCCGCATGGGCGCCACCTGTGCCCACCAGGGTCCCATGGGCACAGCCGCGGCCATGCTCAGGGATGTGGTGGATATTGCGGGGGTGGCTTCCAGAAGCGCGGGGGGGCTTTAGGTTGCGATCGGGATCAGTTACTCGCGCTTCTGGAAGGGGTCAGGCGGCCTTGGGCCGCCAAATACATCTTGATTCGGTCCTTCAAGCCGTGGGTGGTTCAGGAGCCTTGCTTGGCCGCAGCGACTTGGCGATGAGCCCCAGGCCTCCGCACAGCAGCACCAGCATCACAATGGTGTTGAAGAGGCTGGTGGGCCGGAAATAGATGTCCAGGTGGGTGAGGATGCCGAAGAGGATCATGCCGGCCCCGGCGAGGGTCAGGATCCAGCCCAGGATGGACTTGCCATTGAAGAAGAGCAGTCCGATGCCAAACATCACGGGCACAAGGGTGAGGCCGAAGGCGGGCATGCCCCAGATGCGCCAGAAGCTGGTGGTGACCATCACCTGGTTGGTGATTAGGTAGCCCCCCCCGGCGGCCATGACGACCCCCAGGAGGAAGGCCCCAAAACCGCCAGGGGTGCCACCGGGGCCGCGTGGAGCATTTTCTGTCATGGAGACCTCCCTTCTGGGTTCAAACGGTGACCCGCACCTGGCCCGAGCCCGGGGCCGACTTCAGGGCTTCCAGGATGTCCTGTCGCATCTCGTTGAACTCGGCGTTCTGGCGCATGGCCTGGGTGCGCGGGCGCTTGAAGGGGACGTCGAGCTCCTGAATGATCGTGCCCGGCCGAGCCCGCAGGATATGGATCCGGTCCGCCAGGAAGATGGCCTCTTCCACATCGTGGGTCACGAAGACCACGGTGCAGGCGGTCTCCTCCCAGATCTTGAGGAGCAGTTCCTGCATGCCCACCCGGGTCTGAGCGTCAAGGGCCCCGAAGGGCTCGTCCATGAGCACCACCGAGGGCTTCAAGGCCAGGGTCCGTGCAATGGCCACCCGCTGCTGCATACCCCCGGACAGGGTGTCCGGGTAGACCTTTTCGAAACCCTTGAGTCCTACGGCCTCCACCAGGTGGGCGATGGTATCCCGGCGCTCCTTCTCGGGGACTCCGTTGATCTTCAGGCCGTAGGCGATGTTGTCCTCCACCGTGAGCCAGGGAAAGCTGGAGTAACGCTGGAACACCATGCCGCGCTCCCGGCCGGGCCCCACCACCTTCTGGCCTTGGACCAGGACCTCGCCGGAGGTTGGGAAATCCAGCCCGGCGATCATCCGCAGCAAGGTGGACTTTCCGCAGCCGGAGGGTCCCAGGATCACATGAAATTCCCCGATGTCCTTCCCGCGCTGGAGCCGATCCTCGATCTCCAGGTTCACGTCCTTGATGGCCTCGATGACACTGCCATCCGGGGCCCGGAAGGATCTGCAGACGCCCTTGAGGGAGATCCGATTCAGCACCGACTCGGGATCGGGCACGGCATGGGAGGGGGATGAAGTGCTCCATTCGCTCATGGCTAGGCCTTCTTCGCCGAGGGCCGGCGGCTGGGGAAGAGACGGTACTCCAGTTCAGACAGCAACCAGCGGAAGAGGAAGGCTGCAATGCCGATGGCGATGATGCCGGCGTAGACCCGATCAAAGTCCAGCACCTTGCGGGCGGCCTCGATCATGTAGCCCACGCCCTTACGGCTGTTCACCATTTCCGCCAGGATCACGTAGGTCCAGCCAATGTCGTAGAGGATGCGGAAACTGCTGAAGATGGCCGGGAAGGAAGCCCTGAACATGAGCCACAGCACCTGGTGCTTCCGGGCACCCAGGGTGTAGGCCGTTTCCAGAAGCACATGCTCCACCTTGCCCACTTCGTCGGTCACCACGGCCAGCAGGTAGAAGAACATCCCGAAGCAGAGGAAGGCGACCTTCATCAGCTCGTCCATGCCGAAAATGGCCAGGAAAACCGGCAGAAAGGCCGTGATGGGCATGGAGCGCATGGGAGCCGTGATGGGATTGATCAGATCATGGACCCACCGAAAGGCTCCCATGAAGAGGCCCAGGGGGATGGCGACGATGGCGCACCACAGGAAGGCCTGGAAGATCCGCCACCAGCTCATGGCCACATTGCCCAAGAGGTTGTTCTCGGTCCAGAGCCCAATGAAGGCCCTGATCACACCGATGGGGTGGGGAAGGGAAAAGGGTGGGAGCACCTCCCAACGGGTCAGGAGGTACCAGAGCAGGGCCAGGCCGCCCAGGCTGGCCGCCGCCAGGACCCACCGCGTGGTGCGGTCCGTTTCCTTGCGGATCTCGAACATGGGGTGCTCCCTTCGGGGAATCTACTGGTTCGCGTAGACCTTGATGTCCGTTCGACGATTCTTCTCCCGGCCCTCGGGGGTGGCGTTGGAATCCACGGGCTTGTCCGGCCCATTGCCCACGGTCTGAATGCGGCTAGGGCTGAATTTAAACTTCTGGACCAGGAGGTTTTTCACGGCCTCTGACCTTTCCTTGGAGAGGCGCATGTTGAGCTCCCGGGTGCCATTGGCATCCGTGTTCCCCTCGATGGACACCACGGTGTTCTCGTAGCTGCGCATGAAGCTGCCGATCTCGTCCACGATCACCTTGGAATCGGGGGAGATCACCGCAGAACCACTCTCGAAGTAGATGGTGCGGCGCTGGGTGGCAAAGGGCGTGGCGGACTTGGCCGGAGCCTTGTAGTCCACGGGCGCCTCGGAACTGACCTTGGAGAACTTGCCTTCCAGGGCCGCCAGGTACCGCGTGTCCACGGTGGGTTTGGGATCCGTGGACTTTTTGATCATCCGGGCTTCCTTGTACATCTCCTGGGCGCTGCGGAAGATGATGGCGTAGTCGCTGTCCCCATCGCCCTTGCCATTGAAGAAGTCCATGTTGGCGGCGTAGTCCGTGAGCAGCACGCCCTCGAGCATGGTCTTGGCCAGGTCGGTGGGGATGTTCATGTCCTTAATGGAGCCCAGAAGGTTGTACGCCCGAGCCGGGTCCTCCTTGATGGAGGCCACACCCTTGAGCCAGCCCTCCACGAACTTCACCAGGGTGCCGGGGTTCTTGGCGGCGAATTTGTCGCTGACCACCAGGATGTCGGCGATGAGCTTGCTGGCCACCTTCGTGTCGTAGATCTTCTTGGAGCCCGCCCGCTTGCCCACGGCATCACCCATGTCCGGTTCCCAGGCCACCGCCGCATCCACCTTCTGCTGCACAAAGAGGGTGGCGGGCTCGATGCCATCCTTTGTGTGAATGGCCTTGGCCAGGATCTCGTTCCGCTGGGAGGTGGACAGACCACTGTTCTTCAGGCCATTCCACAGCAGGAAGTGGGAGGGCGTGTAGGGCGCGTATGCGATGGTCTTCCCCGCCAGGCTTTCGAGGTCCCCCAGACCCTGGCGGGCGATGAGTCCATCGGCCCCCCGGCTCCAGTCCACCATGAAGAAGGCCTTGCCGTTAAACCCCTTGTCCGCCAGCTGGGCCTGGTCCTTGGCCCAGACATCGGCGGTGGTGAGCATGACATCCACATTGCCTGTGGCCAGGGCGCTGGCGCCCTCCGTCCAATCATCGATGATCTTGAAGCTGACCTTCAGACCACTGTTGGCATAGATGGAACCCGCCGCCGTATCCAGGCCCCCATTGGCCACCAAGCCCGGAGCACAGCCCACCCAGACATTGATGCGACAGTTGATGGCGTTGGTCTCGTCCGACCCCGTGGGCAGGGGGGCATTGGGGTCCAGGGGCTTGCTGTCCAGAACCTTCTGGGCAGCCTGGCCCAGGGGGCCCTTATCGAAGAGGTAGACCTTGGCGGCCCACACCCCGCCCACCACGGCTGCGGTGAGCACGATGCGCCCGACGACGGTGAGACGGCTGAAGAATCCAGGCATGACAGGACCTCATGAGTTGGGTGTGAAAGGGTTCAGGACCATTCGGAATCGGATGTTTTCTGCTCGACCTTGGCGCGGCTGCGGGTTGGGGCAATGCTCCCTGTCCCGAGCGTCGGGGCGCCCTTCTTGGCGTCCTCCAAGATGGAGAGGCCGGGGCTGGACATGTAGTCCTCCAGGAGTTTCATGCCCTTGTCGTAGTTCACACCGGCTTCGATATCGGCGTTGTTGATGAAGTCCGTGGAGAGGTCCATGATCCGCTTCATCTCCCCCACCTTCTTGGCCATATCGTCCTGCAGGAACTCCATGCTCTGCTCGAACATCTGGCGCTTGTCGGGGTCCCCCTTGAACACGCTCATGGCGGAGCGCAGGGCCTTGTGGCCGGACTTGATGGCGTCGTACTCCGCCTCCTTGAGCTGGACCTGGATCTCCCCCTGCTTGATGGTGAAGTCCGCAGCCTTGAAGGCCCGCTCCAGGAAGTCCAGGAGCTTCTCCATGTTGAGGAAGAGGGGCATCAGCTTCTCGTTCATGGAGTTGAGGCCCCCGGCCTCCATGGCCTTCAGGCTGGCGTCGGCGGCGAGGCCCATGTTCTTGGCCTTGGCCCCCAGTTCCAGCAGGTGCTGGGCCTTGGCCTGGTTCTCCTGGATCTTGCGGTTGAGCTTCTCCTTGGCCCCCGCCAGATCGTTGATCTTGGAACTCATCTCCTCCCGCTTCTCCTTCAGGTCCTGGATGTAGGACTTGAGGATGGCAATGGGGTCGATCTCGATGATGATGCCCGCCAGCTTGCGCATGATGGTCTTGTAGAGGTACCAAACCATGGTGCGGATGTTCTTGTTCGTGATCAGGAAAAGCAGCAGTGCCAAAACTCCCAGAAGGAATCCGAAGTACAGGGAGTTTTTAAGGGTCATGATCAGGAAGGGCAGGATCAACCCCCAGAAATAGAAAACGACGCAGCCAGCACCCACCAGAAGCAGGAGCGTGGCCTTGCCTTCGGGCTTGCCCCAGAAGGATTTCAGGCTGGAACCATCACCGCCGGGGAGGGAGGGAAGGGTGGACATGGATGCTCCTTAGGCCTTGGGCATGTTCAGGACGTAGAGGCTGATCTTCTCGCGGATGCCCTGGATGTCCGTGGTGAAGCGGGCCTTCACGCTGAGGAAGGAATTCTTGTACGCCTCCAGCTCCGCCTTGCCCAGGGCGGCGGCATTGCGGGCACCCACTTCCTGTTCCGTGAGCTTGCCGATCTCCTGGGTGAGCCGGGCGATGGCCTCGGACTTCTCCTGGATCTGCTGCTTGTAGCGGTCCGCCTCCGCCAGCTTCTGGTCCACCTTCTCCCGGGTCTGGTCCTGGACATGCTGGGCGAAGCTGGCCTCCTTGGTGTCCAGCACCTTCAGATAGTGATCGGCGGTGTTGATGAGGTTCTCGGGCTTGGCCCCCTGGGCCACCAGGGATCCGTAGGCCGCGCGGTAGCGGGTGGGCTCATCGGCGATGACCCCCACCAGGGCCTCCAGGGTCTTGCGGAATTCGAAGAAATCGATGCCCTGCAGGTTGTTGTCCTCCATGGCCTTGGTAAGCTTCTCGGAAATCTTGCCCTCGGAACCTGGGTCAGAACCCACAGTCTGGAGGGGTTCGGGGGGCTCGTACACCGCCGCAGGCAGGGGTGTCGTTGTCGGAGCGGCCGCTGGTGCAGCTTCGGGCTTGGGGGCTGCTGGGGTCTCCTCATCCAGGTTCACGAAGAGCGAAGCAATGTCCTTCAAGGTGCCCATGGAATCTCCTTTCTCGCAGTGTTGATGCATGGTAGCAGAGGCTGTGTCGGGGCTGGCATCGCGGGGGAAGCACCCCCAGGCCGTGAACCGAATCCCTGGAGCATCCACGATGGCGGCCGAGGCGGCGAGCCCCGGTCGACCATCCGCGGGAAAGCCGGGGGCTGCGGCGGGTCCACCCCGGCGAGCCGGTGGGGAACGCCGTGATCGGAGGGCATGGATACATGCGCCAAGGTTCCCGAGGGCCGACCAGGGGTTGACCGTCAGTACATCGTCATTACATTGGTCGCGTGGAGGTGCCCATGCTGAGCAAGACCTTGGTCAAAGTAGGGAACAGCTATGCCCTGGTCCTGGACCGTACGCTGATGGATCTCGTGGGCATCTCCCCCGACCGACCCGTAACGCTCCAGGTGCAAGGGTCCACGTTGCTGGTCTCCGCGGAGGGCCCTCCCCCCTCCCTGGAAAAGGCCATGGATAGGGTCTTTGAGACCCATGGTGAAGCCCTGCGGCGCTTGGCCCAATGAACCCCCAGTTCCTGGACACCTCGATGGTGCTGCGAATCCATGCCCGTTCCCTGGAGGCCTTCGGGGGTCCCTCTGGGGTGCTGGATCCTGGAGCCTTGGAATCCGCCGTGGTGGCACCCATCAACCATTTCCTTTACACCGGTGGAGATCTCTACGACCTGGCAGGCGCCCTCTTGTGGCATCTGGTCCGGAATCATCCCTTTGCGGACGGAAACAAACGCACGGCCCTGGCCTCGGCCCTCGTCTTTCTCAGCCTCCATGGCATCGACCTCCCGAGGAATGACGATTTCCTGGTGAACCTCACCCTGGACGCCGCCAAGGGGGCCCTGGATCGGAAGGCAGTGGCAGTCGCCTTGAGGCAGGCTGGGACGAGCGAATAGACCCACCTTTTCCCATCTTCATCTGCCCTGAAAGTGCCACAGAAATACTGCAAGTGCGCCAGATCCATCTGGCACTTTCAGGGCATCGGGTGGCCCTATGGGGCCACGGGTCTGTGACGATATTGGTTCATCCGTGACATGAATCATCCTTTGTGTCGCCGATAAACGCAGATAGCAGCCGCAGCGCGGTGCGATAGGCCTCGCGGCCCCTGGAGAACGCTCGCCAGGGACAGGCCCGAAGGTGCAGGTGGGCTCGCGTCAAACCATCTCCATTAACCACTCCACCCCTCTTCTCCGCGATCTCCGGCCCCTCTCCGCGCGCTCCGCGTCTCAGTTTTCCACGGTATTTTCCGCTGAGCCGTCAAACCCGCCCCAGCAGCCCCATCGCTTCAGGATTCCCGGGCGCCAGGCGCAGGACCTCCTGGGCATCCTCCCGGGCGCGGCGTGTCTGTCCCAACCGCGCGGCCAGCAGCCCCCGTTTGAGGAAGCCCCAGGGATTGCCAGGTTCCTGGCGAATGATTTCCAGGTACTCCGCCTCCGCCTCCACCCACCGCCCGGCGCCCTCCGCAATCTCCCCGGCGATGACATGGGTGGCGGCGCAGTAGCCCAGCCAACGTTTCTGTTCTGCCAGTTCTGCGGCCGTGAAGGCGGGGCGCGCCTTGGCCTTGACGGCCAGGCCCTCCAGGTGGCCAAGGGCCCTTTCCGTGTGGGCGTCCACCCGCGCGAAGACCTCGTCGTCCCCCACGGCCCGGAAGAAGTCCCGGGTGATGAGCCCGCGCTCCAG
>CAZPUI010000146.1:0-10032 GCA_964589695.1 uncultured Solibacteraceae bacterium
GGGGGCAGGGGAGACGCGCCCCGTCCTGACCGGTGGTGCCGAGTCCATGTCGGACACCCCCTTTCTGCTGGAGGGATTCCGGTGGGGCTTCCGCCTGGGTCACCGGGCGGTCCCGGATGTCATGCACCAGGACGGCCTGCAGTGTCCTTTGACGGGCCTGCTCATGGGCCAGACCATCGAACACCTGGCCGCCAAGCACCGGATCTCCCGGGAGGCCTCGGACACCTACGCCCTGGAAAGCCACCGGAGGGCCCTGCAAGCCGATTTCTCCAGCGAGCTGGTGCCGCATGCCCACCTCCAGCGGGACGAGTGCATTCGTAGGGACGTGACCCTGGCGGGTCTCACCGCCCTCCCTCCCGTGTTCGAGCCCCAAGGCCAGGTCACGGCTGGCAATGCCTCGGCCATTTCCGATGGGGCCGCAGCGCTGTTGCTGGGTCACGAGGAGCATGCGAGGTCCTCAGGCTCCTTGGCCCGGATCCTGGGATGGACGGAAGTGGCCCTGGATCCCATGGACATGGGCTACGGCCCCGTGCCCGCCGTGGAAAGCCTGCTTCAGGAAACCGGACTCCACATGCGGGATATCGACCTCTGGGAATTGAATGAGGCCTTTGCGGCCCAGGTGCTCTGCTGCGCCCAGGACCTGAACCTGCCCCTGGAGCGCCTCAATGTCGCCGGAGGTGGCATCAGCCTGGGTCATCCCATCGGATCGAGCGGTGCCCGGATCCTGGTCACCCTCGTCCACCAGCTCCGTGCCCGGGGCGGTGGTTTGGGCATCGCCACCCTCGGCATCGGCGGCGGGTTGGGTCAGGCGGTCCTGGTGGGAACCTGATGGGCCCTGAGGAAGTTCAGAAAGAACCTCGAACCACTGGGAAGGCGCGGTTCATACCCAATTTCCCCACCCAAGGTCTCGACCATCAATTTCGCGGTCCACAGCCCCAACCCTAGATGGGCCTCGCCCGAAGTGGGTCGCACGGAAAGTTTGGAAAAACGCTTGAAAAGGCGATCCCGCTCCTGGGGTGGAATGCCCACACCCTCGTCCTCCACCCAAACCTGGACATGATCTTCCAGGGCCAAGGCGCCCAGAAGCACGCGACCCCCCTTATGGGAGTATTTCATGGCGTTGTTCAACAATTCGTGGACGCAATTCGCAACGTACTGTCGATCCCCAATGATGTAGGCAGAGGAAGGCAGGGCCTGGATTTCCAGCAGAATCTGCTTGAGTTCCGCCCTTTTGCCCTGGACCTCCACCACCCCGGCGAGGACTTCGTCCACGGGAAGGGCTTCGAGCTCGAGTTGGTAATGGCAGGCTTCGATGGCGGTGCTGTCCTGAATGCGCTGGAGAATGTCCTTGATCTGGAGCCCCTGTTCACAGATGCGCTCCACGGCCCGTTGGCATTGCACAGGATCCCGCTCCTCCCGCAGGAGTTCCGCACTCATGAGCATGCCGGTGAGGGGATTCCGAAGGGCGTGGGCCACCTTTCCCATGATTTCGTGCTGAACCTCGTGGGCCGGGAGCAGGAGCGTCGGGGACTCG
The DNA here is from genome assembly GCA_964589695.1 of uncultured Solibacteraceae bacterium. Lineage (GTDB taxonomy): Bacteria > Acidobacteriota > Holophagae > Holophagales > Holophagaceae > CAZPUI01. Next base: position 1,535 of record CAZPUI010000146.1, read on the forward strand.
ACTTCGGCTGGGGCCTTGGCGGCACCAGGCTCGCGCCTTCGGGAGGTCCTGGCAATCCAGCCCAACCCAAATCCCAGGATCAGGCCACCCAGACCCAGAAGAAACGGGAACAACAAGGAGGGGGCAAGGGGCATGGTGGGTTCCAAGGGGTCTTTCAGGGCTGGAGGGAGGTCAGGGTCAGGTCCCGGGCCCCCATTTTGACCAGACTTCGATTCATCCGCTTCAAGTATCGGTCCTCCAGGTCGGTACTTAAGTCCCACATAGCACGATCCCAATCAAGGAGGTAGACGAGGTCCGGTGATTCCACCATCACATTGGTGGCGTTGAGGTCCGGAGACCAGAGTTGCCACCGGCAGAGCCAATGCATGAGCCGGGCGACCTGGGCTCCCACGCCTGGGGTGTGGAAGCACCTTGGCCAGGGCAGGACCTCGGGTTGGAGCCGGGTCAGGTAGAGCCCCTGCCACCCCAGGCCCACCCGGCGCCGAAGGTAGCCCAGGGGCATGACCGTCGGGAAACCGGCCTCCCAAAGGTGACGGTGTACCTGGAATTCCTGAGCGAATCGGCCCCCCTGAAGGTAGGTCCGGCGCACCAGGTGCCCCAAGAGCCCTCCCCGGCGGTAGGGCCGCACCACGACCTCTCCCACCCGAAAGATGCCGCCCCGCCCATGGGCACCCTCCAGCCCTCCGGACGGGCCCTCCAAGGCCAAACCCTCCACCCAGGCCCCCTCCCAAACCCCCTCGAAGCCCTTCAGTGCCAGGGTCCGCCTTCCCTCCACCACCGCAAGGGTGGGTGTCGGGGGGAAGGGCCAATCCTGAGGCAGGGGCTGAGCGGCGATGTTCATGCCACCACACCCTGGAGCCCGGACTGGGCGTGGGTCCAGCGGCCGCAGCGGGTGGGTTCCTCCAGGGCCCGCCCCAGACGATCCAGGAACTCCGAGCGGTCAATCACGGTGGCTCCAAGCCCCGCCAGATTGGTATTGGGCAACTGACCATCGATGAAGTGGAAGCCCCAGGACCATGCGAGGTCGCAGAGTCCCCGGAAGGCCGCGCGGCTGGCGTAATCCTCCCGCGCAAACATGCTTTCCCCACAGAACATGGCACCCAGGCTGATCCCGTAGAGCCCACCCACCAATTCCCCTTCGCGGGGGGGCCCCCCCGAACGGGCGTAGCCCAGGTCGTGGGGGGTCCCCTAGGCCTCCTCCACTTCTACCGTGATCCAGGTCCCCTTCTGGCCTTTCCTGGGGCTCGCCTGACAGGCCAGCACCACGTTCCGGAACTGCGTATCCAGCCGCAGCTCGAAGGCACTCCGCCGCAGGGCCCTCAGGGTCCGGGTGGTGAAGCGCTCGGTCTGCGGGAAGAACACCGCCCGCCGATGGGGGGACCACCAAAGGTAGGGGTCCTCCTGGTTGAACCAGGGGAAGATGCCTGCGGAATAGCTCCGAAGCAGTCGCACGGCCTCCAGATCTCCACCCACGGCCAGGAGACCATCGGGGTGATCCGCCTCCCGCGGATCGGGAAGGATGGGCTGGTCGTTGAGGCGATAGATCGTGGGCATGCCTGGACTCAGTCCTCCTCGATCTCCCGAATGGCCTGGGCGGGGGTCTTGGCACCACTGGCCACGGCCAGAAGACCCATGTGGTAGTTGTCCATGGCTTCCACCACGGGGTAGAGGTGGTTGTGCAGGATGGTGTCGTTGAGGACCATGTCCTGGAAGTCCAGGCTGGATTTGAAGCGCACTTCGCCGTCCTCGAGGTCCATCTCGAAGGCCCCGATGTGGAGCCCGAAGTTGGCCCGGGTGATGAATTCGCTCACCGCCGCCCGTGCCCGCTCCGGAATGGTCACCTGGGCCCGGGCCCGAAAGAGCAGATGGTCCAGATGCCCCACCACCCGCGCCGTGACGGAGAATCGCCCGTTCTCACCGACATAGGCTGTGGTGCAGATCATGGAATCCAGATCGCACTCAGCGTTCCAACCATCCTTTTCGAGGAAGGCCACGAGGGCTTCGTAGGCGGCTTGGCTCAGGGCAGTGATCTCAGGCATGGTGTGCCTCCAGACACCATTGTCGGCGTTTCCAGGGCCCGGGTGCCAGCCTAAGATGCCCAGGGACGCGGGACGGTCCGACCCTGAAGCACAGCCTCCACCGCCGAACGATCGCTGTAGGGATGCTTAACGCCCTGCACCTCCTGGTAGGGCTCATGCCCTTTGCCTGCGAGGAGCAGAAGATCCCCCGGCCGACAGTCCTCCAAGGCTGCCTGCACGGCCAGGGCCCGGTCCGCGATGCGGTGGTAGCGGGTTCCATCCGCACGCACCGCCTCGGGAATCCCCTCGGCCCCATCATCCAGGATTCGCTCTGGGTCCTCGGTACGGGTGTTGTCGGACGTGTGCCAAAGCACATCCGCCCCCCCCGCCACCGCCTCCGCCATGCGCGGCCTTTTGGTGCGATCCCGGTCCCCACCGCACCCGAAGAGCACGTGGAGCCGCCCCCCCCTCGGAAGGAGTTCGCGGCCAGCCACAAGCATCTTCTCCAGGGCATCGGGGGTGTGGGCATAGTCCACCATCACGCCGAAGGGCTGGCCCAGGTCCACCCTTTCCAGGCGTCCTGGTGCACCTCGAAGTTCGGCCACACCGGGCAGCAAGGTCTCCAGGTCGAAGCCAGCCTCCGCGAGGAGGGCAAGGGCCCCCAGCAGGTTGTAGGCATTGAACCGCGCCAGGAGGGGACTCTCCACGGTCCAGGACCCCTTCGGGGTCTCCAAGCGGAACCGGGTTCCCGTACTGGCCAGGCTCAGGTCCAAGGCACGGTAATGGGCAGGCCGCTCCAGGGCATAGCTCCGCAGCCGTTCGTCCGAGGCGAGCAACCGTCGACCGTAGGGATCGTCGGCATTCACGAGACCCACCCGGCATTGGCGGAAGAGCAACTGCTTGGCCTCGAAATAGGCCTCCATGGAACCATGAAAATCCAGGTGGTCCTGGGTGAGGTTGGTGAAGAGCCCCGCGGCAAAGGTGGCTCCATGGACCCGGTCCATGCACAGGGCATGGCTGGAGACCTCCACGGCCAGGGCCTGGTCCCCTGCCCTGCAGCTCTCCTTGAGCCAGCGGTAGAACACCGGGCTCTCCGGCGAGGTCCGGGTGGCTTCCTGGACCTTTTCCCCCGCCGCGAGCTGGACCGTACCGATGAGGCCACAGCCCTTTCCAGCGCTCTGGAGCAGTTGGCGCACCAGCATGGTGGTGGTGGTCTTGCCGTTGGTGCCGGTCACCCCCAGCAGCGCCAAGCCTTCATCGGGCCTACCATGGATCGCCCGGGCCAGAATGGCCATCTGGCGACGGGGTTGGGTCAAATGAAGGAAGGGGACGCCTGCGGGGAGGTCCAGGTCCCGGTCACAGAGGATGACCGAGGCCCCTCGCCCCAGTGCCCGGGGGACGAAGTCCGCCCCGTCCACATGTTCCCCCTTGAGGGCCACGAACCCCACCCCCGGCCCCGCCTCCCGATCGTCGCAGGTCAGGTCGGTGAGGTTGACGTCCTCCAGGTTCCGGCCCTCCAGGCCCACGGACGCACACCACGCTTGGATCATCATGGGGACCTCAGTTCGAGCTTTACCACCTTGTCCGGTGGGAGGGGTTGTCCTGCCTCGGGCTGCTGGGCCCGAACCTGGGCCGGTGCCAGGCCCCCTTGACCTTGGACCACCTGCACCACCCCCCCTGAAAGGGCGATGCGGAAGATGGCGCTCTTCAAGGGCAATCCCACCACCGGCGGGACCTTGCCTGACTCGATGTGAATGCGGGCCTCATCGTCCTCGCTGGCGGGCCAATCCCGCAGACTGAGCTTCAAGTCGGGCTCCTGGTCCTCCAGATGGCCCGTGGCGCGGTAGCGCATGATGGCATCCCCCACCCGCTTGAAGAGGGGGGCGGCCACATCCCCGCCTGTAAGTCCGCCGCCGGGTTCATCGATCATGAAGAGCACGCCGAACTGCGGCTTGTTGGCCGGGAAGAACCCCATGAAGGAGGAGTAGTGGCGGCGGGCGTCGTACTTGTTGTCGGCACCCCGCTTGCGGGCCGTTCCCGTCTTCCCGAAGGCTTCCACCCCCCCTTCCAGGGCGGCCTTCTTGCCCGTGCCGGAGGTGATGACCCCCTTCAAGGCCTCCCGCATGAGGCTGGAGGTTTCCTCGCTCAACACCTGGGCCCGCACCCTGGGCCGCTGTTCATGCAGCAAGACCCCCTGGTCGTTGTAAACCTTGTGCACCAGGATGGGTTGCATGAGCCGCCCTCCGTTGGCCAGGGCGCAGCCCGCCATGAGGATCTGCAAGGGCGTCACGGAGATACCGTAGCCATAACAAAGGGTGAGCTGGGTGGTGGCACTCCATCGATCAGGGGCCTGGAAGATGCCGGAGCTCTCCCCGGGAAAGTTGAGTCCCGTGGGCTCACCGAACCCGAATTTTTTCAGGTACTGGTAGTGGACTGCGGGATCCAGTCGGAGCCCCATCTTGGCGGTGCCGATGTTGGAGCTCTGCCAAAGGACCTCCTCGAAGGAGAGCGCCCCATGGTTGTGGGTGTCCGTCACCACGGCATCCTTATAGCGCCAGGTGCCGTTCTCACAGAAGATCTTCTCCCCCAGGTGGACCTTGCGCTCCTCCAGGGCGATGGCGGCGGTGAAGATCTTCATGGTGGAACCCGGCTCGTAGGTATCCTCCATGGGCCTCACCTTGCGGGCCAGCTTCTGGCGCTCCGTCTCCCTCTCCTTCTCTTCACGTTCCGCAGGACTCAACTCGTTGTCGCTGCGGTTCAGGAACTTCTTGGGCAGGGGCGAATTGGGATCGAAGGTGGGGGTGCCTGCAATGGCCAGGATTTCTCCCGTGGAGGGGTCCACCACCACGGCATAGGCACTCAGGGGCTTGAGTTTCTCCACGGACTCCAGCAGGGCCTGTTCGATGATGTGCTGGATGCTGGCATCCAGGGTGAGCTGGAGCGTGGAGCCATTCACGGGAACCTGGGAGAAGTTCTCCTGCAGGATCAGCAGGCGCCCCTTGGCGTCCCTGGGGGCTTCGAGCTTGCCCGCCTTCCCCGCCAGTTGGGTCTGGAAGGTCCGTTCGATCCCGAGCATGCCCTGGCCATCGATATCCGTGAAGCCCAGGATCTGGCATGCCAGGCTACCCCCTGGATAGACCCGCTGGCTCTCGGGCAGGAAGTTCACCTGTTCCAGCTTGAGGACCTTGATGGCCTCCACCTTGCTCGGAGGCAGCTTGCGCTGGATCCAGACGAAGGACTTCTTCGTGAGCAGCTTCTCCATCACCCGCGCCTTGGACATCTCCAGGATGGGCGCCAACTTGGCGGCGATGGCCTCGGCGGTACGGCGGTCGGGCTCCCCCCACTGCCGGACCTCCCCCTTGGTGTGCTGGGCATCGGGGTAGAAAACCGAAGGATGTACGAAGAGGCTCTCGACCTTGCGGGAGACGGCCAGGGCGGTCTTGTGCCGATCCACCAGGTCACCCCGGACCGCGGGCACCGGGAGCGACACGATGTGCATGCGTTTCGCGCGGGTCGCGTAATACTCGTGGCGCACGACCTGAAGCCAGATCAGGCGAAGCCCGATGGCAGCACCCCAGGCCAGCATGAAGAGCAGGAGCCAGGGCATCCGACTCACCGCCTGATCCTGGGCCTCGGCGCGGCCCAGCATGCGCTGGGGGGATGCGGGCGTGATCCCGAATGTACCGACCATACCCACCGTGCAGAGCCTCCTGTCCGACCAGCCTGGATCGATTCTACCGGGCGATCAGCTCATCGGAGGCCACGGGGCGCAGCTTGGCGAGGCGCTGGTCCTGGACCGTGAAGGGACGGTTCACCAGGTGGCTCTGCTTGCGGGGCTGCATCCCTGACTGGGTGGCGAAGCCCTGGATCTCTTCGTCCCGGCGGAACCTGGCGCGCTCCACCATGAGCTGGCGGTGGAGCTCTTCCTCATCCTGAATCTGGGAGCGCAGCTTGCTCATGTCATAGCTCAAACGCGTGTGCTGGATCTTGAGGTAGGCCATGGAGGCCAGGGGCATGGCCACGGCCACCGCCAGCAGCAGCATGCGCAGGATGCCCTCCCCCTCGGCCTCGCGGTGGGTGGAGCGGCGGTAGTTGGGCGAACGGAAGTTCATGGGTTCACCTCGTGGTGAAGGGGGGAAAGGCGTTCGGCCAACCGCAGGCGCGCGGAGCGACTGGGGGGATTGGCCAGGATTTCGGCCTCGGAGGGCTTCAGGCCCCCGGGGTGGATGAGCTGGATGAGCCTGGGCAGAACCTGGGGGGCCGTGCGGCCGGGCCCATCGTAGGTACCCGCCAGGCGGCGCAGGGTCAGCTTGACGATGCGATCCTCCAGACTGTGGAAGCTGATGACCCCCAGACGGCCCGAGCCGGGCTTGAGGTGTTCGACGGCCTGCTCCAAAGTCCGCTCCAGCTGGACAAGTTCGCGATTCACAGCGATGCGGATGGCCTGGAAGGTCCGGGTGGCGGGGTCGCTATGGCCCTTGCGCCGGGCAATCTCCCTGGGAAGGACCGTATAGACGGCCTCTGCCAGATCGAGGGTGGTGGCCAATCGCCCCTCCCGGAAGGCCCGGAGGATGGCCCTGGAAATGGGCCGGGAGGCCCTCTCTTCCCCGAACTGATAGAGGGCATCCGCCAGGCTCGTCTCATCCTGGTCGGCTATCCACTGCAGCGCGGTGAGACCGTGTTCGGGATCCATCCGCATGTCGAGGGGTCCCTCGGACATGAAGCTGAACCCCCGCTGGGGATCCCGGAGATGAAGGGTGGAGATGCCCAGATCCATGAGGATGACATCGAGTCCCTCGGGGGCCTGGAGGTGTCGCCAGGCCTGGAAGGCGAGGTTCTCCCAGACCTCTTCGTAGGTGCTCCCCAGGATGGCCAGGCGGGCGTCCGCCTTCAGCCGGGCCCGAGCCGCCTCCCGGGCGTAGGGATCCCGATCCACCCCCAGGTAGCGCACCGAACCATCACAGCGGGCGAGAAGGGCTTCCGCATGGCCGCCCAGACCCAGGGTCAGGTCCAGCACACGCCCATCCCGGGGGATGGCAAGGTTGTCCACCACCTCCTGGACCAGTACCGGCACATGTACCACGGGCATCGTCACCTCACACCCCCAGCTCGGCCAGGGCCTCGAGATCGCCCTGGGTGAGCGGCTCAGCCACCCGCTTGCGCTCGAAGAGGTCCCGGTTCCAGATGGCCAGGTAGTCCACCTGACCCAGGATCGCCACCTCGCCACCGGCGAGGGATGCGGCCTCGCGAAGGACGGGGGGAATGACGAAACGGCCCTGGGCGTCGGGCTCCACTTCGCTGCCGAAGTAGGCGGTGATCTCCAGAAAGCGGCGCTTGGCGGGATGGGTGCTGGGCAGTTTGTCCAGCCGCGCCTCGATGTCCTCCCACACGGGCAAGGGATAGAGGCGGGCCGCCTGGCCATCCAGAGAGGTGAGGTAGAAGCGCAGGTTTTCGGAGCCCAGGCTTCGGGCATAGCCATCGAATTGCCCCTTGAAGGACGAAGGGAGCTTGAGACGCCCTTTGTCGTCCACCGTCGCTGGGGAATTGCCGCGGAGTCGCAGCATGTTGATGGCCTCTTTCCTACTGCTTCAAAGAAGAATCGTTGGCATTGTTCGAAAGACCAAAATTATCCACCGAGTGCCAAAAATGTCCTCGAATTTCCATTTCCGAGTCTATGCACCCCTCAAAAAGGGAAACAGTGGAAACAAAAACGAAATTCCCATACAGGAAACCCCGCAGGATTCCCCCCAAGCCCCCGGGGCCGGGATGACGGTTTGCCCTTTCCTGGAAAGGAAAGTTCACCCTCACCCCACGCCAGGCTTGTCCCTGCTCGTCCCACGACTGGGTGAACTGCCCCTTGAATTCCGCCTTCACCGGCAAGGCTTCCCCTGGAGGGAGGGGCCCCACCGCGACGCGGAGGCGAAATTCAAAGGAAACAGAAGGAAAATTGCTCGAGCTTTACTTTTATTTTTCGCCCAACAAACTTCAAACTTTCACAGACGTCTGCAAGAATCAAACAAAAAACCTCAAAAATGATCGAGAAAGGCCAATTCCCACTGCCACCGCCCCAGGGGCCCAGGCGTGGGATATCCCTGTCCAGGGGCTCCTTCGGACCTGGGCTTCCACCTTCACGGGGAGAGACTGGATGGCCGAAACTTAGGTCCACCGGAGTCCCCCATGCAGCCACCCCAGATGCGTCCAGTCCCTGGCAGCAGGATTGTCCACCACGTGGGAGATCGGGTCGGATTCCGCCTCCAGCACCCCTGTGCGGGACAGGAGGGGTGGCGCGGTCTGCTGCGCACCAACCTCACCCGGGCTCGCCGGGCCCGACAGGAAACCGTGGCGCTGGCAGGCACACTCCCCAGCGAAACCCTCACCTTCGCGGGAGCCTCGTGGAGGGACATCCCCCTCCAGCCCATGGAGGGGGGGTGGGGCTTGGACCTTCCCCTTACCGAAGTGGGTTTCTTCCGCGCCAAGGCC
>CAZPUI010000147.1:0-10031 GCA_964589695.1 uncultured Solibacteraceae bacterium
CGGTGGGGTGGGGCCATTGTGGCGCAGGCGAAGGGCGGGGACCAGCGAGAGTCCTAAGCGCGGCATCTCCATGTTTCAATGCTTGAAAAGTCCCTCGAGGCCACGGCCACGAAAGCCCAAGCAGGTTCCCGAACACCCTTCCAGCGGAGGTCCGTGCCATGGAGGCTGCGGTCCAGCGAGTCGGCGATGAGGCGCCCGCCTTGCGGATCCAGGGCCTCGTGAAGCGCTTCGGGGGGCGGGTGGCGGTGGCGGGCCTGGACCTGGAGCTGCAGGCGGGGGAGATCTTCGGGCTCCTGGGGCCCAACGGGGCGGGCAAGACCACTTTGGTGCGCATGCTCTGTGGCCTGCTCACCCCGGACGAAGGCCGTCTGGTCTTCTCTCGGAGTGATCTTCCCCCCAACCGCCGGGTGGGGGTGTTCCCCCAGGAACTGCTGGTGTGGGACCACCTCACCTGCAAGGAACAGTTGGAATTCCTGGGGCGCCTGTACGGGGTCTCCGGGGTCCGCGCCCGGGCCCAGGCGCTGCTGGAAGCCCTTGGGCTCCAGGATCGGGCGGACCACCAGGCCCGGACCCTGTCGGGGGGCATGCGTCGCCGCTTGAACCTCCTCCTGGCCCTCATGCATGATCCGCCTGTGCTGCTCTTGGACGAACCCGAGGCGGGCCTGGATCCGGCCAGCCGCGTCCTCCTGCGGGATTTCATCCGGTCAATGGGAAGAGACCACACCCTTCTGCTCACCAGCCACAACATGGACGAGGTGGACCGCATCGCCGACCGGGTGGGGATCCTCCACGAGGGACGGCTGCTCTGTGTGGACACCCCCCAGGCCCTCAAGGCCCGGATCGGCCAGGGCGACCTGCTCCTGGTGGAGATGCCCGTGGCCGGGGATCGGGCCCGCGCCCTGGGGGTGCTGGGGGGACTGGGGGAGGGTTGGGGGATCCAGGTGCGGGGGGAGTCCCTGGTGATCACCCTGCCCCGGGCGGTGGATCAGGTCCCGACGGTGGTGGCCGCCCTGCGGGGCGCGGGGCTTCCCGTGGGGCCCCTGGCCATCCGGGAAACCACCCTGGAGGATGTTTTCATGGCCCTCACGGGCCGGAGTCTCCGCGATGCGGGTGAGTGACGTCTTCCTCAAATGCCTGCGGGAGCAGGTGCGCGCGCCCCTGGTGCTGGCCATCGCCGTGCTCACGGGCTCGGCCTTCATGGTGATTTTCGGCCTGGCCATGGGGAACACCTTCTACACCCACCCCGTGGCGATCCTGGACGAGGACCGCACCCTGGGCAGCCAGGCGCTGGTGCGGCAGCTGGAGGAGGCCCGGTACGAGGATGGCAACCGGCTCTTCCAGGTGCGGTTGGCCGGGGATCCTGCGGCCCTCACCCTGGACCTGCAGCGCCAGCGTCTGAGTGCCGTGCTGCGCATCCCCAAGGGTTTCGGCGCCACCCTGGCCTCCTTGGAACAGGGACACGCTGTCCCACCCTGTCCCCTGGAACTCACCAGCGATCCCGCCAATGCCGCCTTCGGCCTGGTGCGCCTCAAGGTGGACAGCACGCTCCAGGCCTTCCTGCTGAAGCACGGCCAACCCACGCCCCCCTTCGTCCTGGTGAACCATTTCCTGGAGAGCGCCGTCCGGGGCGGGGGCGAGTTCACCTACCTGGCCCCGGGTCTCATGCTCATGGCCATCTTCCTCATGCTCATCCACTGCGCCATGGTGCTGGTCCAGGAGGTGCAGCGGGGCACCATGCTGCGCCTGCGGCTTTCGGGGCTGCCCACCTGGCAGTACCTGGCCGGGGTGGGCCTCTCCCAGGGGCTCTTTGCCGCCTGCATGCTGCCCCTGATGTACGCCGCCGCCTGGTCCGTGGGCTTCCGGGGCTCCGGGCACCTGGGCACGGCCTTCCTGGTGGGCACCGCCAGTTCCCTGGTGGCCATCGCCTTCGGCATGGTGACCGCCGCCTTCAGCCGAACGGTCATCGAAGCGTTCCTGTGGGGCAACCTGATGACCCTGCCGGTGGTCTTCCTCTCCGGGGTTTTCTTCGGGGTGCCCGACCACATCCTGTTCCACCTGGGCGACCACCCCGTGCGCATGCTGGACTGGCTCCCCAGCTACCCCGCCGTCACCGCCCTCAAGCGGGTCCTGCTCAACGGCGCCACCCTGCGGGAGGTGTCCGGGGAACTGGTCAAGCTCCTGGTGACCTCCGCAGGGTTCTTCGCCTTGGGGGCTTGGCTCTTCAAACGGACGCACCTGAGGCGGTTGTAGAACCGAGGGGGTGGCCCGGAAGACCCGGGCTCCATTGGCTCACTTCCCGCCGCCCCCCCGGAGCACCTCCAGCCGCTTGGCGGCCATGGCGGGACAACCGCCTTCGCCTTCGTCCTCATCCTCGGGATCGGGCTTCACCCGCAAATAGTAGGCTTCCGCGGCGGCCTTCTCGCCCAGGTGTTCGGCCAGGCGACCCAGCACGTACCAATCGGCCCCCTTGGGGTTGTCGTCCTGCCGGAGGCTCACGGCCTTGAGCAGTGTCTCCAGGGCCTCCGCCGTGCGTCCGAATTCGGCGAGGACGGTGGCCAGGGTGTGATGGGCGGCATCGGACCGGGCCCCGCTGCCCTGGACCGCACGCCGGGCGTGCTCCAGGGTCTGGGCATCCTGGCGGCCCCGCACCACCTGCCACCAGGCCAGGTTGTTGAAGTCCCCCGGATCAGCCTTGCCGCGCTGGATACGGGCCTTCAGCTCCGTTTCGGAGTCCTCGTAGCGACCCACCCGCCAGAGCAGCCAGGACTTGCGGGAGATGAGGGAGAGGTCCTCGGGATGCTTGGCCAGGGCGCTTTCCAGGAGTTCCAAGGCCTGCTTCCACTGCACCTTGGCGGAGAGGGCATTGAGGCGGAGGTTCGTGGCCATCACGGAATCGGGGAAGAGGCTGAGAAGCCGGGCACTGGCCTCGTCCAGCAGGGCGTGGTCCTTGCGCGAGGCGGCGCCCGCCGCCAGGCTCTGGGCAATGCCTGCGGCCATGAGCTTGGGCAGGTCCGCCTTGAGGAGGGGACGGAGCCGATCCTGGGCCTCCCTGTCCTCCTTGACCATGGCGAGGGCGGCGGCGGCGGCCCGAAGGATCTCCTCCTGGGTGCCTTCCTTCCCCTTTTCCCACAGGTGGCGGATGGGGTGTCCCATGAGGGGGTCGAGGGCCTCGGATTTCCGGGAGTTCTCCACCAGGTGGTCCAGCCAGGCCCGGGCTTGGGCCAATTCCCCCCGCAGGGCGTGCCACTGGGCCTGCCGGGCCAGTTCGGGCAGGTTCTCGCCCACCACCCGCAGGCCCTGGGCCACCTTGGCCACAAAGAAGCTGTTGGTCGTGTTGCCCTGGGTCTGGGACAGCACCCTGTACCCCTTGGCATCGTCCCCGTCCACGGCGAAATCGGTGAGGGAAGCCATGAGGTCGACCATGACCGTCAGGGGCAGGCTCTGTTTCAGCAAGGCTTCGGTGGCCTGGTTGAACTCCTTCTCCAGCCGTTTGACCTGGGGGGCGGTGAGCTGGGCCTCGGTGACGTATTTCTGGAGGGTCTTGGCAGTCCAGGGGCGGTCCATCAATGCCAGGAACATGCTTCGAGCGGTGTCCCGGGGGTCCTTGGGGTCCAGCTTGAGGGTGTCGTAGCGCTTGACCTTGCTGAGCATTTCCGCGCGGGCCCGCACCTGGGTCACATCACCGGAGCCGGTGGACCCTTCCTGAAGGAGGCTCGCCGCCATGGGATAGCTGCGGAAGACGATGGCCACCTCCGCGGCCATCAGGTAGGCGGCCCGGCGGGTGGCCAGGTCGGGATACCGGGTGCGTCCGAAGGCCAAGGCCTTGTCCAGGCCCCGCTGGAGTCCTTCCAGGGCCACCAGCCAGCCATTGGCGCGCTGGGAGGGTTCCCGGGTCAGGGCCACCTCCATGGCCTCGCTCAGTCGACCGTTCCGGGCCAGGCACACCATGAGGCTGTCCTGCAGGGTGTCGTTCTTCTCCTCGTCGATGAGGGTGCGGTAGTGCTCCGCCGCTTCCTTCAGCTCGGTTCCGGCGCCGTACCGCTCGCCCTGGACGTTGTGTTCCAGGAGGATGGCCAGGTCCATGCGTGCCACCCGGTCCTTGGGATCCAGGGACAGGGCCTTCCGGTAGGCTTCCACGGCCCCCGCCCGGTCCCAGCCGGGCCTGAACCGGCGCCCCAGCCAATCGTGCTGGAGGACCCAACCCAGGGTCCTGAACCCAAGGCTGGAGGTGGGCTCCAGGCGAACGGCCTGGCGCAGGGTTTCCCGGGCGGATTCCCCGAGTCCGGCGGCGAGCTGGGCCCGGGCCACCCGGGTGAGGGGGCCCGCCAGGGAGGGATGGGCCTCTTGGAGACGCCGGAATTCCGTCAGGGCCTCCTTGGTGCGACCGGCACTGAGGTGGGCCTCCCCCACCTGCTGGAAGACCAGGATGGGGACCTTCTCTTCGCCGAAGGCCTTCAGGGCGGCCCTGCCCTCATTGACCTCCTTGGGGGACCAGCGGCGCTTGGGGCAATCCGCGCGGTAGTGGGCCTCCACGGCCCCGTTGGGCAGTTCCTTGAAGGTCATGCTAAGGCGGGCGGCCCCCAGGTTCAGGGTGCGGGAGGTGGGCAGGGTGTCATGGGCGTAGCCCTGGGGGGGATGCACGACCCACCGGTGCTCCATGCGGTAGGGAGCGCCCATGAGGAGGTCCGTGCGCCGGGGGGGTGGCAGGTCCTCTGCGGCCTTCGTGTCCTCCTTCTTCCCTTCCTCCGATTCCTCCTCGTCCTCATCGTTGCCATGGGCCTGCAGGGTCTGGTTGAGGCCATTCACCACCAGCCAAGGGTTGAGGGACACGGACGCGGCCTCGGTGTCGGTGCTGGCCACCCCCACCTTGAGGGCTTCCACGGAGAGCTTGAAGGGGCGGCTGGTATCACCGGCATGGGCATAGTCCACCTTCCCCAAATCCTTGGCGCGGTAGGCTTGCTCAACGTAGTTCTTGAGGTGTTCCCGGGCCTTCTTGGCCTCCACGTCCACGTAGCCGCTGCGGAGCTGGATTTCGCTGGGGCCCCGGGCTTCCGTGACCTCCACCAGGCGTCCAGCCCCGTCCTCTGCCAGGAAGACCTCACGGGTCTCCAGGGTGGTGTTCTGCTCCGGGGTGCTGTCCTGGGTCGTGAGGAGGCCCGGGGAGGTCTCGTGGATGACCAGGGCCCGGCGGCCCAGGTCCGGAGCGGGCAGGACCCCCAGGGGGGCCTCGGGCACCGTGGGGTCGATCCAGGGGTGGGCCGAACCGGGAAGGTGCACGATGGCGTGGTCGAAGCTGGAGAGTCCCGGGAGGTCAGGCTCCACATCATCGGGGCTGCCCACCCGCAGCAGGGCCAGGTGGGCCGTGATGCCCACCTCCCGGAGCAGGGTCACCAGCAGGGCGGATTTGTCCTTGCAGTCCCCATAGCCCCGCTTGAAGGTCTCCGCCGGGGGACGCGGAACCACGGAGGCTTCCCCGAACTCCAGGCCGGTGTACCGCACGTCCTTGTGGAGGTTCACCAGGATTCGCCGGAGCTTGTCCTCAGGGGTGGTGGCATCCCCCACGGCCTTCTGGACCCAGGCCTTCACATCCGCACCCTTCAACTGGGCTTCCACCGTGGCCGAATACTCGGCGGCCGCGGCGGCCCAGGTGGGGGTGGTGGTGTAGAGAATGGCCGGGAAGGGATCCTGGTCCGGAGCCTGGTAGGGCTCCCGGTTGCGGCTGGGGGTGCTCGCGCCCAGCTCCAGCACCAGACGCTGGCGCCCATCCTGGATCTGGGGGCGGAGCTGCAGGCCCGGAAGGCCCCGCAGCTTCCACCGCAGGGGCACGCCGGCGGGGGCCTCGAGGGTGAAGCGGGTCTTGTGCACCGGCACCGATTGCCAAAGGCTGCTCATTCCGTGGGTGCCCACCTTGGAGAAGGCGCGGTGCTCCTTGGAAAGGATCTCCACCTCCGCCAGGGCGCCCTTGGCCAGCTTGGGGAGGGGGGCCTTGAGTTCCTTGCGGTCCGTGAACATCTCGGGACTGGAGGTGTCCGGGGTGTAATCCGCCACGGTGGCGGGGTCCAGGTGGTGTTCGTGACCGTCGGGGGTGATGACCCGGGCGCGGATCTGGGGCTTCTCGTCCAGCCAGGGGGCGTAGGGTGCGCTCACGGTGCTCCAGCCTTCCACGGCGGTGGCCTGGTCGATGCGGAAGATGTAGCGGTAGCGCACCGTGCGGCGCCCCTGGTCATCGATGCTGACCTGGGTCTCCTCCAGCAGCTCCGTCACATTGTGGCCCGCGGTGGCAGGGATGGCGGCCGAGGCCTTCAGCAGGTCCGCCGGGCGTACCGAGAAGGCTGGAGCCTCATCCCAAGCCCCCGTGGGCGTGGAAGGAAGGGTGCCGCAAAGGGTCAGGCAGGCGGGGATGGCCCAGGATGCGCGGGGAAGGGACATGCAGTCTCCCAGAGATGGAGACATGGTACCTCAATCTTTCGGGGCTCCCCTCGGGGGTGCGTCCAGAACGCTTGTTCGTCCTGTTCCAACGATTTGAAGGAGGGGGCCGTCTCGTTTCCCTTGCGAATGGGATCAAGGGCCTGGTGAGGCCAAGTGTCAAGCTCGTCCACCGGGCGTGGGTTTCCGCAACAGGGCTTCGATGATGCCACGGTGGGTTTTTCCCACGGGAACCTTGGTTCCCCCTTGCATCTCGATCACATAGGCGCCTGTTGGAAGTACCCGGATGGCTTGGATATGGGCGCTTTGGACGATCCAGGAACGATGAACCCTTGCGAAGGTCGCACCGAGGCAGGACTCCAGGGTGGTGAGATGCTCGCGAATCATAAAGGTCTCACGCCCCCGGTGCAGGTGGGTGTAATTGCCCGTGGCCTCGATGGCTTCGACATCTTCAGCCTTGATGAACAAGTAGCGGTCCCGATCCCGGACCACGAAGCGATCGGTGATGGGCCGTCGCTGTTCAATGGCAGCCAGGAGGCCCATGACCTTCTGGGTAGCCTCAATCAGGCCATGGTGCATGAGTTGGCGAACCCGAATCATGGCGTCCCGAAAGCGATCCTCCCTCAAGGGCTTCAGGAGATAGTCCACGGCATGGACATCGAAGGCCTGAAGGGCGTACTGGTCATAGGCCGTGAGGAACACCACCATGGGCAAGGACTCCCCGCTGAGTTCCTCCAATACCTCGAAGCCATCCATGCCCGGCATTCGGATATCCAGAAACACCAAGTTGGGACGCAGCCTTCGGATGGCCTCCAGTGCCTCCTCCCCCGTGGTGCATTCTCCGAGAATTTCCACATCACGTTCAGATTCCAGCAGGTCCCTCACCCTGAGGATGCCCAAGGGCTCGTCATCTACGATGAGGGCGCGCAAGGCCGTGTCCATGATAGGACTCACATCATGCCATCGGATGGGGTGTGAAACGGAATTCGGAGTTCAACCCTAAAACCCCCTTCGGCACGAGGACCCTGGGTGAGGTGCGCACGATCCCCGTACAGTTGTTGCAGGCGCTCCGTGGCATTGGAAAGGCCGATGCCTTCTCCCGTTTCTTCACGCCTGCGGGGTGCCAGGCCCACCCCATCGTCCTCGATGCACAGGTGCAGCTGATCCGCTTGGAGCTCGGCATGAACCAGGATCCGTCCGCCCTCGGTTTTTGGAGCGATCCCATGGCGCACCGCGTTCTCGACCAGGGGTTGGAGGATGAGGTGAGGAACCATGGCGCGCTGCAGGCATTTTTCCACTTCGATGCTCCATGCCAGGCGTCCGCCGAAGCGGATCTGCTCAATTTCCAGATAGAGGTTCATGAAGTCCAGTTCCTGGCCCAGCGTCACTTCCTGGAGGGCCGATTCCCGAAGCGATCGGCGCAGGAGATCACCCAGCAAGCCCACCATGCGCTCGGCCTCCTCGGGTTTCCTCCGAATAAGGGCTGTTAGGGCGTTGAGGGAGTTGAACAAGAAATGGGGATGGAGCTGCATTTTTAGGCTCTTCAGCTCCGCCAGAGCCACGAGACTCTGGAGGCGCAAAGCCTGGTGTTCTTTTTCCCTCAAGGCTTTTCGAAAGTAAAACGTATACACCATGGCAACGAAAACCACGTACCACAGCGTGAACCTAAGCATCTGAATCGGGATCACGCTTGGGTGCTGGGCCATATCGTGAACAAAATGGCGGAAGAAGGTACTCCAAGATCCTGGACCCTGAGGGTGGGATAGGTTCCACATGACGACCACGGCGGCCTGATGACAGGGCGCCAGCAGCGCCAACAGGACCAAGTGCTTCGCCAGTGAACGAAAAATCTGGCCCTGATCGAAGCGAAAGTGCCACGCAGCCCAAACGAGGACGGGGAAGATGAACCCCCACGCAACCCACCAGAAGAACTCCGACCACCAGCCGCGGAGGGCGGCCTGTGCATCGAGAAGCTGGCTGGCTCCCATCAGGATTCCGAAGAAGCTGGCCAAACCAAAGAGTGCGGCTGACCACATAAGGATCTGCGCCCACGTCAGGGTGGTCCTTGTTTCGTCTGGGATCTCGTGGATCTTGCTGGACCGCATCGGTTGGCCTCAATTTTCAGCATCGCAGAGGCTGCCGTTGAAGGTTCCTGGAGAAGGGTGGGTCCCATGGCATTGGGACCCACCTTCGGAACCTCCCAGCGGTCGTTGGAACATTCCTCCGGTGCGTTCGGAACATCGAGCCATGGTGGGCATGGGCGAGTCCCTAGACTTCCAAAATTGCCCCGGCATGCCAGGGGTCTTCTGATCGGAGCAGTCCATGCAATCGGCAGGAACCGTGAGTGGGGGGAATACGGCTATGAACCTTCGGCCATCAATCCCAGGGATGAATACAAGGATCCTCATCGCCTTTTCCCTCTGTGGTTGGTTGGCATCCTGTGGGTCGGGCGGCGATGCCCCATCTCCTGTCCAGCCCGTGTCCTCCATTACATCCATAACCGTGAATCCACCCACGGCAAGTCTGAGACCCGGTGGTGCGCAGGTTTTTACGGCCACGGTACTGGGCCTTGGGTCGTACGACGCCTCCGTGAGTTGGAGTGCCACGGGAGGAGGCAGTCTCAGCAGTGCCACAGCCAACCCAGCGACGTTCACAGCTCCGGGAACCCCTGCCACGTGCACCCTCACGGCACGCAGCGTTCAGGACCCCACCAAACTGGCCACCGTAACCGTGATCGTAGCGAGTGGGTCGGCCAAGCTGTCCTTCAGCCTGAATGGCGGGTTGATGTTGGAGATGGTCGCCATTCCGCCCGGGACCTTCACCATGGGATCTCCAGAAACAGAACAGGGACGCGATTCGTGGGAAAGCCCCAGCCATCCCGTAACGTTTGCACAAGCCTTTCACATCGGCGAAAAGGAAGTCACACAGGGTCAATGGTTGGCCGTCATGGGAAGCAATCCCAGCCTTGGGCCTTCCGGTCCCACCTACCCTGTGGATAACGTGAGCTACGACGACATCACCTCCCCGATCTCAGGCTTTCTTGCGCGCTTGAATGGGATGACGGCTGCAGTCCGCCCGCCCGGAGCAGCCTTCCGCCTGCCCACGGAAGCCGAATGGGAATACGCTGCCCGGGCCACCAGCACCTCGCGCTATTTCTGGGGAAATGATCCCTCCGCGGCCATCTTTCCGAGCTACGGGTGGTTCGGCTGGAATTCCGGCAACCTGCTTCACCCTTCGGGTGAAAAGCTCCCCAATGCCTGGGGCTTGTATGACGTGTCCGGAAATGTCATGGAGTGGTGTCATGACTTTTATGGGATCTACCCTTCCGCGGCCCAGACTGACCCTGTGGGTCCATCGAGTGGCACCGAGCGGGTACTGCGGGGAGGAGCAGCGGCCGACCACCCCGACCATTGCCGTTCGGCTCGCCGCGTGAACGCCCTGCCAACCTTGAGAGGCGCTCATATGGGCTTCAGGGTTGTGCTCGCTTCACAAAAGGTACCCTGACTCCTGGGCAGCTGAAATAGGGCTTGGGGGGGGCGATCTCGCTAAGTTTTCGGTAGCCCTTCAGGTCCCCTCCCCGCGTTCATATCAGTCCCGGTAGGCGA
>CAZPUI010000148.1:0-10016 GCA_964589695.1 uncultured Solibacteraceae bacterium
GACTTCGAGGCCTACCGCCGCATCTCCCGGACCTTCAAGGCGGCGGTTTCGGAGATCGCACCGGTGTGGGAGGACCGGGGCATCGACGAAATCTACCTGGACCTCACGGAGGTGCCCGGGGAGACGGTGGAACTGGGGCAGCGCCTCAAGGCCGCGGTGAAGGCCGCCACGGGGCTCACGGCCTCCCTGGGCATCGCCCCCAACAAGCTGCTGGCCAAGCTGGGGTCCGAGCTGCAGAAGCCCGATGGCCTGACCCTCCTCCGCCCCGAGGATCTGCAGGGCCGCATCTGGCCCCTGCCCGTGGGGGCCGTGAACGGCATCGGCCCCAAGGCCAGCGAAAAGCTGAACACCCTGGGACTGGTGACGGTGGGGGACTTGGCCGCGGCCGATCCCGAACTGCTGCGAAGCCATTTCGGTCCGCACTATGGGACCTGGCTCCGGTCGGCGGCCTGGGGCCAGGATGACCGTCCCGTGGTGACCTCCCGGGAGATCAAGTCCGTGAGCCGGGAGACCACCTTCGAGCGGGACCTCCATCCCAGGGCCGACCGCGAGGCCCTCACGGCCATCCTCCTGGAGCTCTGCCGACGGGTGGCCCAGGACCTGGCCCACAAGGGGCTGCAGGGCCGCACCGTGGGCATCAAGGTGCGCTTCGACGACTTCCAGACCCTCACCCGGGACCTCACCCTGGGGGCCCCCACGGCGGACCCGGACCAGCTCAGGGAGGCTGCACGGGCCTGCCTGCGGCGCATCGCCCTGGATCGAAAGCTGCGCCTCCTGGGCCTCCGGGTGGCGGGGCTGGAGGCCGAGGGGGCCTACCCTGCCGCGGCCCCCCCCAGCCGGGTGGCGGAGCGCCAGCCCCCCCTCTTCGGGGTGGAGGCGCTGGAATGACGGGGGAGGCTTCCACCACCCCCACGTCCAGGGAAGCCCCCAAGGCGGACCTCATCCGCTCCGTCACGGACTTCGTCGCGCCCCTCTTCCCCACGGGCAGCCTCAACGCCTCCTTCACCCTGCGGCTGGACGAGGACGCCATGGCCCTGGGGGCCCGGCTCCACGCCCGGATCCAGCGGCGCCTGGCCCGGGAACACCCCGGGGCCCTGTGCGAAACCGCCGTGGACATGCCCCTTCGCCGGGAGGGCTTCACCTGCCTGGTGCGGGGCCGCCTGGACGCCTTCCTCCCTGGCGATCCCGGGATTCTGGAGGAAATCAAGACCACCGCCCAACCCGGGGTCCTGCTCAAGGCCTTGGCGGCGGAGCCGGACCATGTCTTCGCCCAGCAGGCCCGGATGTATGCCTGGATCCTGGGGCAGCAGGGGCGTGCGGAATCCGTGGAATGCCGCTTGCGGGTGGTTTCCCTCCTGGACGAGGCCGAGACCCTGGTCCCCGTGTCCTTCGAGCCGGGAGCCTTCTCCACCTGGGTGGAGGGCCAGCTCCAGGCCCTCCACGAGGCCCACCTCCAGGCCCTGGCCCGGGCGGAGGCGCGCCGGGAGCTGGGGACCCGCCTGGCCTTCCCCTTCGACCCACCCCGGGTGGGGCAACCGGAGCTCATGGACCTGGTTCGGGGGGCCCTGGAGACCGGGAAGCCGCTGCTGGTGCAGGCCCCCACCGGCCTGGGGAAGACGGCGGCCATGCTCCACCCCGTGCTGGGGAAGGCCCTGGGGGAGAACCTGCGGGTCTTCTACGCCACGCCGAGGAACAGCCAGCACGCCGTGGCGGAGGCCTTCGTGCGCCGCCTGCGGGCCCAGGGACTGGAGGTCCGTTCCGTCACCCTGCGGGCCAAGGAGCGGGTGTGTCCCCAGGAGGAGGTCCACTGCCATCCCGAAGCCTGCCCAAGGGCCAAGGACTACTACGACCGGCTGCGCAGTTCGGGGGTGCTGGACGAACTGATGGAGGTGGGCTGCGCCGATGGGCCGGCGATCACGGAGGCCGCGGATCGCCACCTGCTGTGCCCCTTCGAACTGTCCCTGGATGCCGCGGTCCAGGCGGATGTGGTGATCGGCGACTACAACTACGTGCTGTCCCCCCACGCCGCCATCCACCGCTTCTTCGGCAGTCCCGAGCAGGCCAAGCGCAACCTGGTGCTCCTGGACGAGGCCCACAACCTGCCGGGCCGGGCCACGGACTGGTTCAGCCCCACCCTGGAGGTGGCCGCCTTGAAGGCCCTGAAGAAGGTGAAGGGACCCCCTTCCCGCAGCCTCAAGGGTCACCTGAGCCGCCAGATCGGGCGCTGCCTTAGGGTCCTGGAGGCCCTGGATGGGGCGCACCGCCGCCTGGACCTGGACCCCGAGCCCTTGCTAGCGGAGGAGGTCAAGATCCGCGCCCTGGCCACCCGCGCCGCCCTGGAGGGCGTTCCCCTCACCCCCAGCCATCCCCTGGTGCAGCTCTTTCGCATGTGGGGCGACTTCTGTGGGGTGCTCCGGGAGGCCACGGAACCCCTGGTGACCTGGATCCCTCCGGGGCGCCTGCAGATCACCTGCCCCGAGGCCTCGGAGCATCTGGGGGCGCGCCTCCAGGGCCTGGCCCACGCGACCCTCTTCTCCGCCACCCTCAAGCCCTTCGACCATTACGCCCAACTCTCGGGCCTGGACCCCGGGGAAGTGCACACCGCGGAGGTGCCCTCCCCCTTCCCCGCGGCCAACCGCTGCCTCCTGGTGGTGCCCCAGCTCTCCACCCTCTTCCGGCGCCGGGCCACGGAGATCCCCCGGGTGGCGGACTTCCTGAACCGCATCCTGCCCCTGCGCCACGGCAACTACTTGGTCTTCTTCCCCAGCTTCGACTTCCTGGAGAAGTGCCTGCCCCACCTGCACCTGCCGACCTTCCGGATCCTGGCCCAGCCCAGAAGGGCCTCCCAGGCCGCCCTGGGGGAGCTGCTGGAGGCCCTGCGCACGGAGCGGGGCCTGGCGGTGCTGGCGGTCCAGGGGGGCTCCCTCTCCGAGGGCATCGACCTTCCCGGGGAGGCCCTCATCGGGGCCGTGGTGGTGGGGCCACCCCTCCCCCCCTTCGACCTGGAGCGCCAGTTGGTGCGGGACCACCTCCAGACCCGCTTCGGTGACGGGGACGCCTACACCTACACCTACCCCGCCATGGCCCGGGCGGTCCAAGCCGCCGGTCGCGTCATCCGCGGCCCCGGGGACCGCGGCCTCCTGGTCTTCCTGGACCCCCGCTTCCTGGACCCCACCTACGCCCAGTGCTTCCCCCGGGACTGGTTCCAGGAGAGCCCCCGGGAATGCGTGAGCACGAGCCTGATTGCGGATATCCAGCGGTTCTGGGGGTGAGGGGCCAGGGATTGTAGGTCTCGCGGTGCTGGGAAGGGTCGACGTAAAATTGACGAAGCGAACACGCTACGGGGTGCGTCGGAAGGTTCGGGCCATATCAAGGAATTCAGCGCAGGCGGTCCGGTCGGCCTTCGCGTCCTTGACGCCTTTCTCCCGCTCGTCGTAGGCATACAGAACGAGCGGGCGTGTCATATCCAGAACGAGCTGAAGCCGCGCACTCTCACCAACTTGGGTGACCGAAGCTTTCCAGCTCGCCTTTCGAATTGGAGTATCCAGCACCCGCTCGGGGAGCAAAGGAAACAGCGGGCGGTCAAGGGTCAGCTCAGCCTTGTAGCTGATGGGATTCATGGGACCCAGCTGGACAGGAAGGATGCGCGGTCGTCCAGGTCGCTGGATGCGGCCCGGCGGTTGCGGAAAAGCTGGAAGTTCGAGAAAGATTTCGGACCCCACCATTTTCAAAGCTCCAGGCCTCACAAGCTTGAGTTCCAGTTCAAAGGGTTGGTTGATGATTTTCGGGTCACCAACCCTCATCACTTCGAGACTGGCTTGGGGTGGAAGGTCCAACCAGTCCGACAGGAGGTGCTCACGCAAGCGTCGAGTTCCCTCTCGGGCAACATAGGCGTGGAGAGGGCCAGCACACCCTAGCTCGCGCCAAATGAGCGTTGCAGAAAGGCTGCCCTGGCTGTCCACCTGACCTTTTAGGACGATCTCCCGGCTCGATTTTGGAATCGCGCCATCCGGAATGGTGACCCATTCTGCGCCCTCGGGGGTGCAGATGAGCACGCGCTGACCACTATAAACCGCTGAAAGTGAGCCCAATGGTGTCAGGGTGTCCGTTGGATCCGTAATGAGAAAACGCCCCTTTCGGGTTTCGACTTCTGCAGGAAATGCCATGGATTTATCCAGCCGAAACGCCACGATCAGGTGATTGAAGAGGTAGGGGCTTGCCCCTTCATCCTCTTCGACGATGCCATCACTCACCCGTGCGAGCACTGGGTAGCCCCGGAGCCCGAGCTCTGCGACCTCTGCCAAGGCGAAACAGGCCAAATCCTTGCAATCGCCATATCGTTTGCGGAAGGTCTCCTGGGGCCACTCCGGCAGCCAACCCCGTTCAGGCGTCAAGTACACCTGCTTATAGGCCAAGTCCTTGGCCATCCACGCATGGAGTTCTGCCAGTCCTTGGGCGGGCGTCTTGCCCTTCAGATTGGCAGCACCCGTCGCTTTGGCCCGGGCAAGTACATCCGACGCCACACTTCGAGCAAGGCCGTCCCAGTCCCTGAGGTTCCACCCAATCCGATGCCCAGGATCCAAGGCTCGAATTCTGACCTCGGGAAGAAAAGGACGCTTGGTGGGCCATCCCGCTTCATCTTTTGGAAGTGCAGGTACCCGTAGCGCCACCACAGATTTCCCTGGATCCACTTGAACTTCGCGCAGGAGCGGAGAGAGGTGTCGTGGCTCCAGTACCAAGGACACATCTGGGAGGCGCGTAAAGACCCCCTCCTCCTTTGCGCAGTGGAATTCCCACCGAAAAATGGGCAGGGCACCCATCACGTGGGAGGAGTGTGCAGGTCCCATGGGGTACGTGATGGATTCGACCGACTCGTAGGCAACCACGCTCCCGTTGGCCACCCTGGGCACCATGGCGATCGTAATGTTCTCTGTCGTAAGAGCGTCCCCCCGACTTTGGGAAAGGAGCGCAGTGTCTTCCTTTTCCAGGCGCTGGACCTGCCCATCGACCCGAATATTCCACCCCTTGAGCCGTTCCACTTTGGTGGCTCCGGTGATACCTGCCATGGAATAGCCTGTATGGCCGATCCCGGCCTCCGTGAGCACCTTGACCAGGCGTTGTCGACGCACCGACAGTTCCCCCGCGCCCCTGTAGCCAACGTGCATCCTTTCCAAGAGGACCCAGGCATCCGCTCCGGCGGGAGCAGGCTCCTGGACTGCGGCCCTCGCCACCTCTTGAGCCCACTCCGGAAGCTTGGAGACATCCTGTGCCGTGCAAAGGCCTCCAAAGACCAAGAGCAATAAGCGCCCAATGCGCATCTCCACTACTCCTTTTCCAGCTGAACCATTCTGCGTTGGGCCTCGTCGATCCAGCCCAGGAAGGCCTTGAGTTCGGCTTGGGCGGCAGGAGCTGCCACCATGGTTGACAGCACCACGCGGCATTTCACCACAGCCTCCTGTCCTTTGGTTTGGCACTCCCATCGGACCTCGCCAAACAGGTTGCCCCGCACCAGAACTGGCTCGGCAGTGATCCGGTGGCCCGGTGGGATGATAATTCTTGAATTGGCTTCCATCACCCTCAAAAAGGGCATCACGATCGGCAACTGTCGCTGAACGGGAAAGCTATCAGGGATATAGAGGGCGCTGGCCATCCCAGGAAAGGGGTAAAGGCTTCGGCGACGCCCTTCGGCCAGCTCCAGGTTTCCTGAAACGGAAAGCGAGAAGGGTTTGGGGAAATCCAGGGGATCACCAACTGAAACAGCATCGAGGGTCGCGCCTTTGAGGCGTGCCTCGACAAGCTCCTTAAGCTGCTTATTTCGGCCAGGTTCGTCCGCTGCGTGGTAACGATAGCGTTCGACGGCTTCCGCGGCACCTGTATAGGTACTTTCCACTTTGAAGGTGCACGTATCTTCTCCCGGGGTGAGGACGAACTCATGACGAGAGGAGCTGACTTCGGGTGCCACCACAGGCATGGGCTCCAGACGGGGCAGGAAGTTCTTTTCTGGATCCAGCACCAAGGCCGGCACGCCCTGATAGTCGGAGTGGAGCAGGCCGGTGGGGGACGTTCGGCTTCCGGCATCCAGGAAGAGAGGCCGTTGTCCAGGAGCATCCACCTGGCAAATGAACGTGTTCCCCTGGAAGGGATTGTGCAAGCGCCACTGAATCAAGGCAGAGTATTTATCTTGAACAAGAACCGGCTTCGGGGCGCATTTCGCATCCTGCAACAAGTGAAACAACAACATCCGAAGCCCATTGGGGCCGCCCACCTTCAGGCTGGCCATTTCATTGAGGTTCAACCATCTGGGTGTTTTTGCATCCTTGGGCCGAGCAACTTGCTCGGCGTGAGTCATCTCTTCCACGTTGATGAACTCTTTTTTTATGATTGCCTCAATCTGGCTCGCGCGCACCTGGGGATCCTGCGCCGTACAGCGACCCACCAGCCTGTCTCGAAGCTCTCGGTAGGCCCCTCCCTTTTCCGGGGCGACTTTGAACCAGTAGGAATACAGATTGCGCCCCACTGCGGCCCAATAATCGTCAGGACCGCTACGGGAGGCTTTGGACAGTGCAGGAGGCTGATAGAAGGCCATAAAAACAGGCCGGTCTCGAGAAGCCTTGATACTGAAAGGCTCCTCAGGAAATGCAGGGATGGCCTTCATGGTGATCACCTGAGTCGAACCCTCTGTGAAGCTCTCGGGGCGCATGGTGCGGCTCGGAGCGATGCTCCAGGGATAGGGAAACATCCGAGGAATCGTAATGGTCTCGAGTTGGGTGAAATATTCTGCTCCAAACTGGAATCGATAATTATTTAAAAATCGCCTCGGAAGCGGCGATTCATCCTCGTGATCTGCAGATTCCTTCCAGGTGAGCTCCACAACACAATTTGAGGTCACGCCAGGAGGTACTACCATGTGGCGGCGCAGTTTCTCATCCCCGATCCTCTCTTTTACCTCCTGAAAATCCTTCCTTTTTGAAAAAACCACTACCTTTCCATCTGGATATACGGTTCTCCCCTCGAAGGCATAGGATTCTTCGGAGAATGCCGGAAAATTCGCCGCGGCCTTGCCAGCTTCTGTGAGGACACGAACCCGGTAGCGGTATTCCACATAGGTGATTTTAAAATCGACACGGTTTTCAAGGATCACCGCATCCCGGATACCCTTGGTAGGATCTTCCTTGATGGCCCAAACTTCTGGGGGGATGGGATCCCAACCGGCAACGAGGGACAGGGAGCATCCTAAAGTCAGACAAACACCTGCGAGGGGACGATACAAGGAAACCTCCAAAAACACGAAATGATCGTAAGCGTCCCACGGAGCCCTATCCAAAGTCAATTTGTTGGAAACACAGAGATGTGTTACCGGGAAACAGGGATCGGACTGCTCGATCGAATCTCTCGTCCCTCTGCCATGGAAGGAGGGAAGGCTTGCTCGCTGCGCTCGCGATTTTCCACCTATGACCCCCACGAGGTAGCAGGCGAAGCCTGTCCACCTCGTCTGTGCTGTTTATTGCAGCCCTTCAAAGGAATTCGGCTCCCGCGCACCGATGCGAGATTACATCCACAATTGCCAAATTTTTATTCATTAATAAAATTTATTGAACCAAGATCAGCCTATTTCCTCCACAGGTGCCCAATGCTGATCCGGGTCCCCGTGCGCTCCATCTCCCGCGTTTCGCCCGTGGCCTTCAGGCCATAAAGGAGGTAACGGGATTGTTCCAATCGAACCTCCACGGCGTGGGACCGCGAGAACCGCCACCCCCATCCCAGGGCGGAGCTCAGGCTCCGGTGGTGGCTGGACGGACGGTTTTCTGCGAGGTAGAGGTTCCCGTCCCCATCCGGAACGAGGTAGGTGGGGGCCTTCCCTTCGTGGCTCCGGGACATCCAGTCGAGGCCCAACCCCGCCACGACATAGCTCGCGGACCCCAGGGACACGGTGGCTTCCAGTTGAAGGCCCACCTGGGTCAGATCGGAGCGGTATCCGGGATGATGCCGTTCGGTTGTGCCATTCCACACCTTCGGGGCGTTGCGCAGGTTGAAGAATGCAATACCCGTCCGCAGGCGCAGGCTGCTCCGCCCGCTGATGGGGCGCTCCACCAGGGCCACCAAACCCGCCGTGGGCAGGGGCCGCGCATCCTCTGCCAACTGACCCAAGGGTTGCAGCAACTGCAATCCCACTTGAAACGAAGGTTTGGCATCTTGGGCGAGGAGCGGCCCGCAGCAAGCCAGGAAAAGAAGGGATCGAAGGGCGTGGTTCATGGGGGACTCCGGGAAAGATCTGGGTCATGCAAGAGGTGTGACAAGCGTCCCATGGACCACCCGCCACGGACACTTGGCCCTTCACCCACGGGACGGCCCAGCCGGTGAGCGGCCGGAGTGCATTTCCCGAACCATTGGCGCGCCCCTCAAGCCGGCCTCCCAAACGAGCGAATCATCCAAGTGCTAGGCTGGACCCACCACGGAGTCCTCCATGCGGCCCCGGCCCCTTGCCGTCCTCTGCCTGGCGCCCTTCCTGCTCCAAGCCCAGTCCCCCAGCCTTCCCCTGGACACGCTGCTGAAGCAGCTCCCTGGCCCCAAGGTGCTCCTGCTGGGGCCTTCGCCCTTCAAGGACCAACGGGCCTGGCTGCAACTCCTGGAAGCCGATCCCCTGGTGGGTCTCGAGTTCCAAATCCGGGTGGTGCCACCCAAGGAAACCGACCCCACCCTGCTGAAGGAGTTGAAGGGGCGCTACAACCTGGAAGGAAGGCACTGGGCCATCCTGGATGCCCGTGACCGTTGCCTGGCCTCTGGAACAGCACTCCCTGAGGCTGCCGAGCTCGCGGAATCCCTCGCCAAAGGTGGGCTCAGAAGCCGTGCCCGCCTCCTGCGGGACTTTCTCAAGGTCCACCCCGACCACCTCGAAGCCCGGGAGCAACTGATTTCCGAACTGCATCGGGTGGCCCTGCGCCGGGCCACACGCGGCTTCGAGCGCTCCGAGGATGGGCTGGTCAGGCACCTCAATGCCACCGCGAGTTGGTTTTCGGGCCCATCTCCCAAGACACCTCCCAGTGGGACCGAAGCCTCCCCCACCCAACCCCTAGGTCCCTTGGGTTCCGAGGAAGACCTGCTCCTGTGGGCCCCCTTGGCCCAGGAACTGGAGACCGCCTTCCGATTGGGGCAGTGGCGGTGGATGACCCTTCCCCTGACCTTTGAAGTCCATCCCGCCCCCGAAGCCCGGAGCCCTCTTCTGAAGGCCCTGGCCCAGCGCCACCTGGCGAAGGTGGAAGGAGCCCTCCAGACGGATCCCATTTCACCGGGCCTCTGGCAAACCTGGACTTTCCTGGCCCGGTGCGCGGAGGACCGCCCCTGGAAGCCCTTCCTCCAGAGCCTGGCACCCTTCCGCTATGCCGGAGGCCCCCCCTGTCCCACCCCTGAAGCCTGCACCTGGCTCACGGGCCTTGCCCTCAGGGCCAAGGATTGGGAATCCCTGGCGACCCTGGGGGCCATTGCCCGCAGATACCATGGAGAACCCAAGAACGTCACGGAGACCTGGACCCCCGGTGGTGCCTGGAGCTCCACAGCGGAATTGCACCTGAGCCCTGGGGCACGATGGAGGGTCGCCCTGGCCCCATCCTTAGGGAGGAGAAAAAACAACTCCAGACCCTGGGCCGCGTGGTGTTCAAGGAAAGCCACGAGGAATGGTCAACCTTCGGTCGGCGCTACACCGAAGCCTTGCTCCAGGCCGGAAAGGCAGGGGAGGCCGATGCCGCCGTGAGGGCATGGCACGGATACGACCAATCCTTCGGCGACTCCGCATCCCTCCTGGCCCTGGCCCGAAAGCTCGGCCACGAGGGCCTGGCGGAAGCCTGGGAGGCGCTCATGAAGGCCACCAAGGGGCCCTGAGCCGCCGATTCCCCCGCGAACGGTAGCCTTCACCGCAGCTGGGCCCAAGGGCCGGACTTGAGAGGCACCCTGACCCTCCCCCGGCCCCTGCCGGGCAGCCCCGGGTCGAGGGACGGGATGGATTTGCCTGGGAACATGCC